>JBDTAI010000281.1:0-8930 GCA_039924685.1 Ktedonobacterales bacterium | reverse complement strand
CAGGCGCGCGCCTCTGTCGCCATCTCGGTCAACGCGCATGCCTCGCGGGTGGTTGCCATCGCCGGACACTATGACTGCGCCGCCTTCGCCGCCTCGCAGGAGGAGCACGCCGCCGCTGTGCAGGCCGCCATGCGGGTGATTGCGGGCTGGGGAATGCCTGTGCGCGTGATTGGCCTATGGGTGAACGACTGGTGGCAGGTGGTGGTGGTGGCGGATAGCGACGCTGCCGCCCGGCCTTAGCTTGGCCTTCTCGGCCTTCTCGGCCTTCTCGGCCTTAGCTCGACCTCAACCTGGCCATACATAGAGATACATCTGGGAGATCGTGAGGATGATATCTAATCGCCTTCACGCAGCGTCACGAAAGCCTCACTCGGCGAAGAGGTCAGCGATGCGGTAATACTCGACGCCCCTGTTACCTGATCAGGGTATGCGTACCGGGCTCCCTTCGACGATCTCATACTGCCAGCCGTCATCTGGAACCGCCAGCAGATACTCCGCTGTCAGCGGGAAGGGCGCGTCGGGAACAGGTTGCGCCCAGGGGGTGAAGATGTCATATTTCATGGCGCATTCTCCATTGCAAGCGCAGGCGTAGGGTGATGAGGATCGGGAGCTTATTCTCACCACCCGTTATACCATTCCCGTACCATATGCATGCGCTCTTCCGACGTTGTGACGCGCATGTGAAAGAGGAGCATGGAAGCGATCAGCGGGCCACGCCGCGAATGTAGCGCACCGTCACGGTGCCTGCCACACAGAAGACCACGAAGCTGACGAAGAGGAATGTGTAACCCAGGCCCGGATTGCCCACCGCAATACCCAGCGCCAGCAGCCAGCCACCCAGCACCAGCGCAAAGACCTGCGGCAGTGTCTGCGCAATGTTCCAGATGCCCATGTCGCGCGCAAATGTCGCATTCGAGGGCAGTGTATCGGCCACCAGCGCCCAGTCTACCGCGATATAGGCGCCGAAACCCAACCCGAAGATCGCTGCGGCAACATACGCTAGCGTCAAGATGTTGCCCGGCACGAGATATGGCGCGGCGACAAACATCGCCCCTACCACCGCCATGAACGCTCCGGACACATACACCATCCGCTTGCGTCCGATACGGTCGGAGCCGAAACCTGCGAAGAAGGTGCTGAGTGTGGCCGTTAATGTCAGTATGATCAGAAAGAGCGAGGTGGCGGCTGTTGCATTGGGCGCATGCGCTACGTCGTGCATGTAGTAGAACAGGAAAAGCTGCACAATGTAGATACCCATCATCACCAGCATGCGCGTCAACACTACCCAGCTAAAATCCGGGTTGCGGCGTGGGCGAAACTCGAAGGCCCAGGCGGCGCCTATGCCCGCTACCAGCACAGCCACCAGTTGCAGTACACTCAACGTGTTCGTGTCGAGCCGGAAGCCAATCAGTCCGGTTTGCAGGGTGAACAGGCCGATAGCCGCGACCGCCACAGTAGCAGTGACGGTAAGCGCGAGGTTGCGCCAGAAACGGATGCTGGCTGCGCGCTGTTCTGCACTGAGCGGGTCTGGCTGCCAGGATCGCTCACGCACAGTGAAGACAGTGAACAGCGCCATCACCAACATGACGGCAGCGACTGCGCCGTAGCCCAGTTCGATGTTGAACCAGTAGTCGCCGAAGCTCTGTGTCCCATTAAAGAGCCGGGTGAAGTCGAAGTTGAAGACAATCCCGACCAGTGCGCCAGAGATCGTGCCGAACATGAAGCAGAGACCCATGACGCCAGACGCCGTACCACGTTGCTCAGGCGGAGTGATATCGGGCAGAAGTGCGTGGAAGGGAGCGGCGGCGGCGTTGTTGGCAAGTTGCGTCAGCATCAGCCCCAGCATCAGGCAGATCAGGCTGGGGGCCAGCGCGTTGCCGCTGTGGCCCTGAACGAAGAGCAGCGGACCGATAGCCATCAGCGCTAATCCGACGAGATTGAGCAGCGTCCCGAACAGAATGTAGGGGCGCCGTCGCCCGAAACGTCCGCGTGTGCGATCACTGAGCAAGCCGAAGAACGGATTGGCGATCAGCGCGACGATCAGGCCAGGCGCTGTGACGATGGCAAGCGAGAGACCCTTGTGATCGTTGGCCCAGGCCACCTGGGCGGCCAGTGTGGCGCCCGGCGCCTCGCGCAGCAGCAGGGCAGCCGTCTGACCGGGAATGAGCAGCGTGGTGATGGCGCCCCAGTGAAAGTTGATGGCGAACCAGAAGACGCTGATGGCGATCATCTTCCACGTGGAGACGCGCGGCAACCGCCCCACCGCGCCCGCCAGCGATGCGCCAACACCCGTCGCGTCAGTCGCTTCGATGCCCATCGCGCCTGCTGTTCCCGTGGTCCCTGTCGTCTTCGTTGACATCTGGGTTGCCTCCGCTTCTCACTGAGATCGCATTACATGAGGTCATAGAAGGGCAGATAACGCCGTCTGGAGTTGATGAAATCCCGATGAGGTTGCGCCCGGTGGCGTAGCGCCTACGCGCCTTGTTGCGCTGAGTATATCACGGCTGGCAACTGAGGGGCAGGTCGGTCGCAGTAGGTGAAACTGCGTACAATGGTGGGGCGTCGCTTGTCATTCGTACACCGGGGCATTACAATGAAGGGGCTGATGACCTTCTGTCATCGTGCGACAGAACTATGCGCCTATAAACCGTATCGCCCGCTGGCGGCGTCTATGCCGGGAGACCCTCACCATGGGGCAGGAACATCCACAGACATCCTCAATACAGACGCTACCATCCCAAACCACTGAGCCAGCCGAGTCGTGCGGTTCGCCTGAGCCAGCGTCGCTGGCGCTGGAACAGCGGCATCCCTCGTGCGCCTCGTATCGCCATGCCGTCGAGTTGGTGGGGCGCCGCTGGAGCGGTGTGATCATTCAGGCGCTGCTGGGTGGCGTCAAGCGATTTGGCGAGCTGCGCGACAGTGTGCCGGACCTGAGCGACCGCATGCTCTCCGAGCGGCTAAAAGAACTGGAAGCGGAAGGCATCGTCGCGCGCATCGTCATCCCTGAGATGCCCGTCCGCATCGAGTATCACCTGACCGACAAGGGACGCGATCTGGTCTCGGTGGTGGAGGCTGTCACCAGCTGGGCTAACCGCTGGCTTGAGCCAACCGCCGAATAACATCGCATTTCAGCCAGAGCGATGGGTTTGTTTTATGCAACCTCCATCTACGTTTACCAATGCCGACGCCATACGCGCCTGGGCAAACGCTGCCGAGCGGGTGGACGACTTCGATGAGGAGGGCGATGGCGCGCGTCGCTGGCTGCTCAACCCAACAATCTTTGCGTTGCTGGGTGATCCGGCGGGCAAACGCATCCTCGATGCCGGTTGTGGTCAGGGGTATCTCAGCCGCCTGCTGGCGCGTGGGGGCGCGCTGGTGACGGGTGTTGAACCTGCCACGCCCTGGTACGCCGCTGCAGTGGCACGCGAAGAGGCCGACCCGCGCGGTATCACCTACCTGCAAGCCGACCTCTCGACGCTGGCCACCACACATCCCCACCTGCTGGGCGCCTTCGACGCTGTAATCGCCAATATGGTGTTGATGGATATTTCCGACGATGAGGCGGCAATCCACTCATGCGCCGAGGCGCTCGTCCCCGGCGGCGCCTTCATCTGCACACTGCTGCATCCCTGCTTTGAGGAGTCCGGCGCCGCGTGGTTGCGCAAGCGATCCATCGAGACTCGCGAGTACCTGCATCCCTACACCCGCGCACAGGGCATCGGCTACCTCTTCCATCGGCCCCTGAGCGCCACTATCAACACGCTGCTCGCCGCTGGATTCACGCTGCGGCGCATGGTGGAGCCGCAACTGAGCGACGAGGGCGCCCGCGCGCTGGGCAATGATCGCGATTGCCATGTTCCCAGCTTCGTCGCCCTGTGTCTCACCAAAGATAGCTAGCTATCAGTTGACACGGCGGTAGCGTGCCTCGGCGAAGGAGTAGATGCCATAGGCGAACAGGCCAAGCGCCACCACCACCAGCAGCGCCGGACCAAACGGCTGCTGCGCCAGTGTTGCCAGCGCGCCGCTCAGGCCTTTCGCCTGACCAGGGTTATGCTGCCAGGCCGCCACCAGCAGAAAGAGGGCGACGATGGCGAGTACGACGCTGAGCGCCAACAAGCCACAACGTCCCACGATGGTGACAACGCGGCGTGTGATCGCGCTCATCTGCTCCATCGAGAAGTTGCGTGTGAAGTGGCCAGAAATTGCCTGGTAGGCCAGCGCGATTGCCGCGCCCGCCACGATCAGGCCCACCAATGTCACCAGCGCCACTCCCGCAGGGGCCGCCAGCAGCCGCGCCGTATAGTCCTGGGTCGTCGCGTTCGAGCCTTTGTTGACGCCCGTGCTGGCGTGGGCAAACAGCGCAAGCTGCAACGCGCCTATCCCCAGGCTGGTATAGGTCACGCCGATCACCGCATTGCCAATGCGTGTGGCAGTTCCTTTGGCGTCGTGACCCTCATGCTCAGGATCAATCGCCGCGCGAATGAAGGATGTGACGGCATAGGCCAGCAGGCCAAGTCCCACAATCGCCAGCAGCACCTTGCCGAAGGGCTGCGCATAGAGCGACAGCAGGGCGCTACGCTGATCAGGAGTTGCGCCACCGGCATGCGTTGCTG
Organism: Ktedonobacterales bacterium; assembly: GCA_039924685.1. Classification (GTDB taxonomy): domain Bacteria; phylum Chloroflexota; class Ktedonobacteria; order Ktedonobacterales; family JADMIN01; genus JBDTAI01. The sequence continues at coordinate 4,317 of JBDTAI010000281.1, read as the reverse complement.
TCTCGACTGCCAGCCAGCCGATCACGATATAGACGACGCCCTTCGCCACGAAGCCTGTGCGGGCGACCGCCGCATACCAGGGACGCGCCACAGCGTTCCCTGCGCGTTGTTGCACTGCGTGTGATGTCTGCGATGCGTTGGCAAGATGTGTGTTGTTTGCCACATTGCCCGCTGCATGGCGTATGCTCTGCATGCCCTCACGCATCTGTTGTGCGAATGATGATGATTTTGCCATTGGGTGTCTCACCTCCCTTGTCACCGAGAAACAAGAAAGGCAAGTTTGGCGCCAATCTGCGAATACCTGGCAATGCGAGGCAGTTGCTCAGGCGAGGCGTTCGCTGAAAAATGCCAGCATGCGCGCCCAGGCATCCTGTGCAGCGTCGGCATTGTAGTGGTCGCCCTGCTCATTGAAGAACGAATGTTGTGCGCCGGGATAGATTTTGATGTCGTGCGGCACGCCGTAGCGTGCCAGGGTCGCATCCAGCGCGCGACCCGGTTTCGTGGTGAAGTCGGGATCGGGGTACGATCCCACCACAGGGCAACTGCGCGACACCGCCGCCAGCGGTCGCGGATTCATGGCATAGAAGGGCGCGATCACTTTGAGCCGCTCGTCGGTGCAGGCCCAGGCCACCGCGAAACTGCCACCCATGCAGAAGCCCACCGCGCCTAGCCGTTGCGCGTCTACACCCGGTTGTTCTGCCAGCCAGTCTAGCGCCGCCTTCAGTTCATCCTGGCTACCATTCTTCAGTGGTCGCGCCAACAGCGATGTGATCACGCGGAACATGCAGAGTGCGCGATTGCGTCCGCCAAAGAGGTCCACCGCCAGCGTCATGTAGCCCTGCCCAGCGAAACGTCGCGCCACCGCGCGGATGGCGCCGTTCAACCCATAGATCTCATGGATCACGATCAGCCCCGGAAAAGGACCGGCGCCTGCTGGCCGCGCCAGATAGCCGGGCCGCGCCTGAGCGCCAAACGGGAACTGTATCGCGCCGCTCCGACCGTCATCCGCAGCCGTCGCGCCGCCATCGTTGCTGCCATCGTTGCTGCCATCGTTGCTGCCGCTCCGCTCGTCTATCACGCCTTACGCCCTTTCTCAAACCAGTGCCACATCGGTGTGTTCTATACTGTACCGTAACTGTACCGTAATCGAGAGTGACAAGCCGCATCAGATAAGTCGAACGGAAACGAAAGGCGCATGGCACACATGGCACGTCTGGCGAACACGATGAACTCAGCGAAAGAGGGCGCCAATATGGTTGCGCGGCAGCGGCGCCCGCACACGCAGGCGCTCGCCTATCTCTTCGGTGGATTGGGTGTGCTGTGTTTCAGCCTCTCGCTTCCGGCGACGCGTGTGGCGGATGCCGGTTTCGGTGGCATCGTCGTCGGTCTGGGGCGGGCGCTGATCGCGGCGGCGCTGGCGGCTCTGTTGCTCGCCGTGCGACGCGAACGCCCACCGGCGCGACGCTATTGGCTGGGGCTTGCCATCGTCGCCATTGGCGTGGTGATCGGCTTTCCGCTGTGTTCGTCCATCGCGCTGCAATCGCTGCCGGCCTCGCATGGCGCGGTGGTGGTCGGATTGCTCCCCAGCGCAACCGCCATCTTCGCCAGCGTGCGCGGCGGAGAGCGGCCATCTGCGCTGTTCTGGGTTGGCTGCGCAGGTGGCGCGCTGGCAGTGTTGGTGTTTGCCATTCTCCAGGGGGCAGGGCGTCCGCAGCCGATGGATGCCCTGTTGCTGGCGGCTGTTGCGCTTGGCGGCATGGGCTATGCGGAGGGCGGACGGCTGGCGCGTGACCTGGGTGGCTGGCGGGTCGTCTGTTGGGCGCTACTGCTGGCGGCGCCGCTGCTGGTTGCGCCTGTCGCGCTGGCCGCGTTATTCGGCACGTTGACGCCGACGCCAGCCGCCTGGCTTGGATTGATCTATGTCGCGGTATTCAGCATGTTTCTGGGGTTCTTTGCCTGGTATCAAGGGTTGGCGATGGGCGGTATTGCGCGTGTCAGTCAGTTGCAGCTGTTTCAGCCGCTCTTGACGCTCGGCTGGGCGGCGCTGCTGCTGGGTGAGGCGCTCAACCCGGTGACGCTGGTGGCCGCCGTGCTGGTGGTGGCAAGCGTGGCGTTCAGCCAGCGCGCACCCGCAAAAAAGCGCGTTGATGAGTCAATCGCGCCGCAGACCGTCCGGTAGCTGGCTGTCTACATTTCACCGTGAGCCTGCCGACGGACGCAATGCCTGCGCCAGTCGCTCGACCTGGGCGCGCGGACCATAGATCCAGACAGTATACTCGCCGTCTTCTTCTTCCGCCGCGACGAAGCAACCCAACTGGTCGGCCATCTGACGGGCAATCGTCAGCACACGCTCACGCGCCGCGCCAGCCGATCTTGCGGCGGCTGGCAGTGTCAGCGCCACACGTCCCAGCCGCTCCTCTGGTTCCAGCAGTGAATCTACCAGTGTCACCAACTGCTCTATGCCAAAGATCACCTGCATCGGCGGCGCGCTCGGTTCGGCGAACGGGTCAGGCGTCTGTTTCGGCGTGATGTCGTCAGATGCGCTCGCCCGCTGGCTCTGTTGGGGCTGGGTCAGCCGCTCCGATTCGGTGACGGCCTCGGTGTATACCCCGCGCAACCGCGCCAGCAGCGCCTCGCGGTCTTCATCGTCGGCGTCAGGGTTGGGGTGAACATAGGCGAAGAGGCCACGCGCCATATCATGATAGATGAACGGCAGCGTACTCTCCGATGCGCGCCCACAGTTTGGGCAGACGGCTACATTGAGTTTGCCTGCCAGCAACTCATAGAGCAGCCTTGGCTCAAGGGTGATGTTGACGGTGTGATGCGTCGTGCTGGTGAATGTTTCGCCACAGGGGCAATTGAAGGTTACTTGAGAAGAACGCGGCATCCTGTGTCTCTCTTGTCTCTCTCGGTGGTATCCAGGCAGGTGGTATCCAGTAGGTGGTATCCAGTAGGTTGCTGATGTCCCGCTGCGGGTCGAACAGGCGCTTGGCCCAGCTTCAAGGCTTGTTTCAAGGCTTGTTTCAAGGCTTGTTTCAAGCCTAGCTTCGAACACTATAGCACATAGCGCCTGTCGCCAGCTTTCATGCGGCCCACCGCAGCAGCGGAATAAAATATCTGAATCTGGCACATGGGCGCTGCATTGTTGAGAGGAAATGGCACATCCCGACGTATTACCCTGTAATACGATCAATCATGCGGATACTTCCTGAAATGATGCGCCCGGCGTCGCGTTGTGGCGCCCTGTGATGCTGGAAGCTGCATGGCATACTATGTAAACACGCGATACCATACTATGATACTATGATACAACGATACAACGTGTGGGAGTGGTGGGATGTGAGCAAGAGCCAGTCAGGAGCGGCGCGAGAGAAGGAGGCGCTTGATGTGGCGCCAATCCTATAGACGGTTGCAAGGCGAGCACGGCACGGACCTGGAACGGTATCATCAGGGGTATCGTCAACTCGCAGGCCGTGTCTCAAGGCATGCGCCGGGGCATGCGCGCGCCGCGCATGACGAACCTGCTGCGGCGCCTGCCAGCGCGGCGCCGCTACCAGTCGAACTGCCACCTGACGAGGTAGCCACGTCGTTCGAGCCAGTTGCTCGTTCGCTGGCGCCCCGCACCCAACTTGAGCATTCGTCAACCGCTCTGGCGCCTGGGTGGTCGCCTGCCTGGTCGCCGACATCATCCGTTCGGCGGCTGGCTGGCGCCAAGCCGCCGCGCCTCTGGCTGGCCGTGCTGGCAACATTGCTGATCGTCGCCGCCGTCGTCAGCACGCTGGCGGCTGCCAATCGCCTCATGTCTTTCAATGCCGTAAGCAGCAACACGTTGAGCAAACCGCTGATCATCTCAACGCTTGCCAAAGGTCAGATACGCGACCCACAGGGAGCCGCATTCTCGCCAGATGGGCGCTCCATCGCCGTCATCGGGTTTCAGGCCAGTTGCTCATTCTGGTGGATCGATCTGAGCAACTGTGGCCATGCGCTGGTGCTCTACAATACACGCACCGGCGCCGTCCAGCAGAGCATTCCGCTGGAAACATTGATCGGCTATCCGTTAGGGCCGATCATCGAGAATGGGACGATGCCGCATCCGGGCATTGCCATCTCCGGCGCGATTCACGTGGTTGTCAGTTTTTCGAGCCTGGGGTGGTCGCCTGATGGGAATCGAGTCGCCATCATCTATGCCGTGCTGACCGGCGCACAACACCTGGCGCCTGACGACGAAATCACGTCTGGGCTGCTGGTGGTGGATGTGGCGCATAATGCCAGCTTCACCATCCAGGGCGACACCAACTTTTTTGCAACGCCCGCCGC
>JBDTAI010000280.1:0-3092 GCA_039924685.1 Ktedonobacterales bacterium | reverse complement strand
TGTGTGACCGTTTACCGTCAGGCTCTCTGTAGCGACAGGAACCAGAAAGATTAACGCCAGCCCTACCAGTGTCAGAACCCCGACGGTATAAGCGGCACACACCTCGATGCGTCGTATCATGCGTCTTGCTTCTCTGTAGTCAGTGTTCTCTGACCCCGGAACCTCTATCATAACGAGCAGTAAGGCATGGCAATCCAAAGCATGTTTCCGGCGTGAAGGCAATATACAGGACGTTCGCAGCCTCGTCAAGCATGAGTTTTGTAGACGACAAGGCTAGCGGCGGTCGAATTCGCGTTCGAGGGCAGTCAGGCTCATATGCACCATTGTGGGGCGTCCGTGGCAGCAACTCTGGCCTGCTTTGCAGGCTTCGAGCTGGGCGATCAGTTCGCGCTGCTCTGCTGGTGAGAGCGACTGACCTGCTTTGATGGCGGCTTTGCAGGCGACATTGGCAAGCGCGTGTTCCTCCCAGGTCTCGCCGTGGCTGGCCGCTTCGGCATCGGCGCCCGCAAGCTCCAATAGAAACTCGCGTAGCGGCTGTGCGCGTAGCTCTTTGCTGAGGCTGGCGGGGACGGCGCGCACCAGCAGCGCCTCATCACCGAACGGCTCGATCTCGAAGCCGATGGCGCGCAGCCGGTCGAGGTGATCATCGAGCGCCTCGCGTTCGGCGGGGGCAAGCTCCAGTGGCAAGGGTTGCAGCAAGAGTTGCGATGAGATGGCGCGGGATCGCCACTCCGCCACCATCTGCTCCAGCAGGATGCGCTCATGGGCGGCATGCTGGTCCACCATATACACACCGTCCGGCCCCTCGGTGATGATGTAGCTCTGCGACACCTGCCCCAGCACCCGCAAGGCAGGCAGGCGTTTGCCGCCGACTGGCGCATCAGGCGCAACGCCTGGCACAGCGAAGCCACTCTGCCGCTCACTACTCGCCACTGTCGGCTGACCTTGCCACAAGGCGCCCTGGCTGGCGCCCTGTGGCGCTGTAGTGGGTGATGTGGCAGGGATTGGGGCGTCATCGTCATCATCATCACTATCGGCGCCATCACTATCGGCGCCATCAGTATCAGCGCCATCAGTATCAGCGCCTTCATCGCTTTCCCACGTGGGGATGCTGAAGACATGGCGTGAGACATCAGGCATAGCAGTGGTGGCGGCAAGCAGCGCGCTGCGGGTGGCTCGCTGCACGGCGGCGTAGACCTGCCGTTCGCGCAGGAACTTCACCTCGGTCTTGGCCGGATGCACGTTGACATCCAGCAGCGCCGGATCGAGCATGATGTTGACAACGGCCAGTGGATGGCGTCCGGTGAGCAGCAGCGAGTGGTACGCCTCCTCGACGGCGTAGGAGAGCGTGCGGCTCTGCGCCCAGCGGCGGTTGACGAAGAACGAAAGATACTGTCGGCTGGACCTGTAACACGTTGGACGGCTGACGTAGCCGCTGACCTGTGGGCGCTCACCATAGTCACCCGTTGTCGTATCTGCCGTATCGGAGGTTGGCGCATCGGCTGCATCCGCGCCTTCCAGGGGGATCATCTGCTCGGCGACGCTCAAGCCGTAGACGGCGATAATCGCATTGTAGAGGCTGCCGTCACCGGAGGTGTGGAAGACCTGTCGCCCCTCGCTGATCGCCGTGAAGCGCGTCTCTGGATACGCCATCGCATATTGTTCCAGCAGGCGCAGACAGTGGGCCGTCTCGGTCGAGCGCGTCTTGAGGAACTTAACCCGCGCCGGCACGCTGGCAAAGAGGCTGCGCACCGTCACGCTGGTTCCCGCTGGCGCTCCGGCGGGCATGACCGGATCGAGCCGCCCCTCATCCACGGTGATCTGCGCGCCAAGTGACTCCTCGTGTGAGCGGCTGATCAGGGTGAGGCGTGAGACGGCAGCAATGCTGGCCAGCGCCTCGCCCCGGAAGCCCAGCGTGGTGATGCGTTCGAGGTCGCTGATCGCGCCGATCTTGCTGGTGGCATGGCGCGCAATCGCCAACGGCAACTCGTCGGCGCGGATGCCCCGTCCATCGTCGCTGACGCGGATTAGATCAAGCCCACCGTTGAGCAGTTCCAGACGGATGTAGCGCGCTCCGGCGTCGAGGGCGTTCTCCACCAGTTCCTTGACAACGGAGGCGGGGCGTTCGACCACCTCGCCCGCCGCGATCTTGGCGGCCACCTCCGGCGACAACTGTTGTATGGGCTGCATTGCGAATGGAGCGCGTGTAGGATGTGCTGGCATACGGGCGCCTCTTGGGCTTCCTGAGGACGACATGCTGCGGGTGGTGAGACGTCGGCAGACAATGCGCTGGCGATCACTTCTGGCGACCACTTCTTCAGTATATCCAAAAGGCGTCGTGTAGTGTGGAAACAGCCGTACTGACGTATCACTCGTCGCAGGTGTCGTGCGCCACCCAAGCGGAACCGTGTTCGTCTGATGTGGGGGGCAGCGAGACGACACGCGGCGTCAACTGGAAGTCGGGCTGGGTGTCGAGCAGGTGAACGAAGGCCGCGACGACACGCGGATCGAAACTCCGGTCAGCGCCCGCCAGCAGCCGGTCACGCGCAGCTTGTGTCTGCATGGGCGCTTTATAGGGGCGACTCGAGGTGAGCACATCGAAGACATCTGCCACGGCGAGCACCCGGGCGCCCAGCGGGATCGCGTCGCCCGCCAGGCCATCGGGGTAGCCATGTCCATCGTAGGCTTCATGGTGATGCAGCACAGCCTCCACCAGCGATTCAGGTGCGCTATAGGCGACGAGGATGCGCGCGGCGATGCGTGGGTGACGCTCCATCGCGGTGCGCTCATCCTCCGAGAGGGCGCCTGCCTTGTTCAGCACAGCATTGAGCATCCATGTCTTGCCGAGATCATGCACCAGCCCCGCCAGCGCCAGATCGCGTCCCGCGCGCCGTGACCAGCCCATTGCCCGCGCCAGGCGGTTGGCATAGATCGCCACCCGCCGCGAATGCGCATAGGTGACGGCGTCGCGCTCACGGATGCTGTTAGCCAGTTCATAGACAACACGCTCGGTATAGCGGCGCGTGCCGGGAACGGCGTTTTGCGCAAGAGCCACAGTATTGAATCCTTTGCCGGAGCTTTGCTCAGGGCTT
>JBDTAI010000279.1:0-31432 GCA_039924685.1 Ktedonobacterales bacterium | reverse complement strand
GGGCCGGGTGAGCGTGCCAGGCAGTGTGCAGGTGACACAGTTCCTCGACATCGAACGCTATTCGCATGTGATGCACCTGGTCTCGCATGTGACGGGCAAACTGCGCGACGGTCTGACGCCCTATGATGCGCTGCGGGCGGGCTTTCCTGCGGGGACGGTCTCTGGCGCTCCCAAAGTGCGTGCGATGCAGATCATCGCCGAACTGGAAGGGCAGCGGCGCGGTGTTTATGCGGGCGCGGTGGGCTACATCGGCTTTGATGGCGCGCTGGATACCTGCATCGCCATCCGCACGCTCGTCTTCAAGGACGGCGTGGCCTATGCCCAGGCGGGCGGAGGCACTGTAGCCGATTCACAGCCCGACGCCGAGTTCCAGGAGACGGAGAACAAGCTGGGAGCCACACTGCGCGCTATCACTGTCGCCGAAGAGCGACTGGCGAGTGGGAGGTGAGGTCATGCTGCTGCTGATTGATAACTACGATAGCTTCACCTACAACCTGTATCAGTATCTCGCCGAGTTGGGCGCCGATGTGCTGGTGCGACGCAACGACGAGATCACGGTCGCGCAGGCTGAGGCGTTGGCCCCGGCGCGGATCGTGATCTCGCCCGGCCCCTGCACACCGCACGAGGCAGGCGTCTCGAACGCGCTCATCCGCGAACTGGGGCCACGTATTCCACTTTTGGGCGTGTGTCTGGGGCATCAGTGCATCGGCGAGGTCTTTGGCGGGCGGATCATTCGCGCGCCGGAGCCGGTGCATGGCAAGACGGCGCAGATACATCATAGCGGCGTCGGCGTGTTGCGCGGCCTGCCCGATCCCTTCGAGGCGATCCGCTACCACAGCCTGATCGTCGCGCGCGCCACCCTGCCTCCCGAACTCCAAATCACCGCTGAGACACACGATGGGCTGATCATGGGGCTGCGTCACCGCGAGTACCCCATCGAGGGAGTGCAGTTCCATCCGGAGTCCATCCTGACGGCGGCGGGCAAAGACCTGTTGCGCAACTTTCTGACGGGAGCGTCTGCCGCAGTCGCTTCATCAACATCAACGCTGGCGCTGGCGTCGCGCTAGAGGGGGCAGTTCTTATGATACGTGAGGCAATTGCGAGCCTGGTGGCGGGCCGCTCGTTGAGCGAGGCCGAGGCGACAGCGGCGATGGAAGAGATCATGACTGGCGTGGCCACGCCATCACAGTTGGGCGCCTTCCTGACGGCGTTGCGCATCAAGGGTGAGACGGTGGACGAGGTGACGGGGATGGCGCGGGTGATGCGCACCCAGGCGGTGCATGTCCCCCTGCCGACGCACATCCATGCCGTGGATACCTGCGGCACCGGCGGCGATAGCTCAGGAACCTTCAACGTCTCGACGGCGGCGGGGCTGGTCGTCGCGTCGCTCGGTCAGCCGGTCGCCAAGCATGGCAACCGCGCCGCCACCAGTCGCAGCGGCAGCGCCGACGTGCTTGAGGCATTGGGCGTGCGGCTGGAACTCGGGCCGGAGCAGGTGGCGCAGTGCATCGAGACGGTGGGCTTCGGCTTCATGTTTGCGCCGACGTATCACCCCGCCATGCGCCACGTCGGCCCCACGCGCCGCGAGATCGGCGTCCGCACCGTCTTCAACATTCTGGGGCCGCTCACCAACCCCGCTGGCGCCCGCTATCAGGTGCTAGGTGTGGCCGATGAGAAAATGCTGCGCCTGATGGCCGAGGCGCTGCTGCGGCTTGGCTGCGCGCGTGCGCTGGTGGTCCACGGCATGGATGGCGTTGACGAACTCTCGCTGGGTGGGCCGACACGCATCTGCGAGGTGAACGGCGCCAGCGGCGAGTTGCGAGAGTATACCGTGACGCCGCAAGACCTGGGGCTGGCCGAGCGTCCGCGCGCGGCGGTGCTTGGCGGCGATGCACAGGAGAACGCCGGTTTGTTGCGGCGATTGCTGGCGGGAACGGAGGCCGGAGCGCCCGCCGAGATGGTGGCGCTTAACGCGGGCGCCGCGCTCTACGTCACCGGACGCGCCAACTCGCTGGCAGATGGCGCCCGTCAGGCGGCGGACGCCCTACGTGCCGGTCGCGCCACTGCCACCCTCGATGCGCTGGCGCTCACTACGCGGGCACTGGCGGGTATTCCAGTCGCGTGATAAAGCAAACAAGAAATAGCGGACCAACGACCATGAGCACAGAGCAGACAGAACACGCGGCGACATTTCTGGAGCGCATCCTCGCGGCGACCCGCGAAGAACTCGCCGAGCGCCAGGCGCGACTTCCGCTTGACGAGGTGCGCGCACAGGTGGCCGATGCGCCTGCTCCACACAACTTTGCGGCGGCGCTGCGTCCACGTCCAGCGAATGGTCCGGCGCGGCTGATCGCCGAGATCAAGCGGGCCTCGCCCTCGAAGGGACTGTTGGCCGAGACGTTCGATCCGGTGGCGCAGGCGACAGCCTATGCGGCAGGCGGCGCAGCGGCGATCAGCGTGCTCACCGAGCCGCGTTTCTTCCTGGGGTCGCTCGATCATCTACGCGCCGTGCGGGCGGCGGTAGATATTCCTGTGCTGCGCAAAGACTTTGTGATCGATGCCTATCAGGTCTATGAGGCGCGCGCTGCTGGCGCCGACGCCGTGCTGCTGATCTGTGCGCTGCTGGAGGACGCGCCACTGGCCGATCTGCTGGGCTTGATCCGCAGCCTGGGGATGGAGGCGCTGACGGAGGCGCACAACGCTGAGGAGGTCGAGCGCGCTGTGCGGGTGGGCGCCAGCGTGATCGGCGTCAATAGCCGTGATCTGCGCACCTTCCAGGTGGATACCGAGGTCGTGCGGCGGTTGCGCCCACTCGTGCCAGCAGATCGCGTGTTCGTGGCGGAGAGTGGCATTTTTGATGCGACCGGCGCGGCTCAGGCGCGGGCCAGGGGCGCCGATGCGATTCTGGTAGGCGAGGCGCTGATGCGATCCCCCGACCCAACCATGAAGGTCCGCGAGCTGACGACGGCTGCCGGTGGACCACTCGCCGCCTTCTTCGCCGGGATGGGCGAGCCGTTCATCAAAATCTGTGGGCTGGCGGCGCCGGAGCAGGCGCAGCTCGTCGCCGAACTGGGCGCCGACGCCTTCGGGCTGGTCTTTGCGCCGATGGCTCCATCCCACCGCCGTCTCACGCCTGACCAGGCGGTAGAGATCGTCGCCGCCATAAAATCGCCTCTAGGAGTATCTGGTGGACGCCCGCCAACGCCACAAACGAAGCGCCCGCTCGCCATCGGCGTCTTCGTCAACGAACGTGCCGAGACGCTTGCTGAGATCGCGGCACAGGTGCGGCTGGATGCGCTGCAACTCAGCGGCGACGAATCACCCGACGACTGTGCACTGATCGCTGAACGTACACAACTGCCCATCATCAAGGCGTTACGCCTGAGCAGTGATGCCGATATGTCGCTGCTGGATGCCTATGTGGCGGCTGGCGCGATTCCACTGCTGGATACGCCTGCGCAGGGCATAACCGACGTGACGGGCGCCTATGGTGGCGCCGGGCAGACAGGCGATTGGGCGCGGGCGCGGCGCGCGGCGGACCGCTGGCCGATTCTGCTGGCCGGTGGCCTCACGCCTGATAATATCACGGATGCGCTGGCGACGGTCGCCCCACGCGGCGTGGATGTCAGCAGCGGTGTCGAATCGCTGTTGCCGGAAGGCAAGGCAAAAGACCCCGACAAAATACGGCGTTTCATCGAGCAGGCGCGGGAGGCAGGACGCCAGCCTCCAGGCGCGGGTTTACCCGCTGGCCACTCTCGCCAACAGACCTCCGTTGGCCACCTATCAGAAAGCGACTACCAACGTGATCGAGCAACACAACACGACTGAGACGACTGAGACGACTGAGACCAATAGCTACCAGCATGGCGCCTACCCCGATGCGCGCGGGCGCTTCGGCGACTTCGGCGGCCGCTTCGTGCCAGAGAGCCTGATGGCAGCGATTGAGGAACTGACACAAGCGTATATCCAGGCGCAGAGCGATCCCAGCTTCACCACCACACTTGCCCAGTTGGAGCGGACATATACGGGACGCCCGACGCCGCTCTACTTCGCTGAACGTCTCTCGCAGCGCGTGGGGGCGCGGGTCTATCTCAAACGCGAGGATTTGGCGCATACCGGCGCGCACAAGATCAACAACGCGCTGGGGCAGGGTTTGCTGGCGCAACGCATGGGCAAACGCCGCATCATCGCCGAGACCGGCGCCGGACAGCATGGCGTCGCCAGCGCCACCATCTGTGCCAAATTAGGACTCGAGTGCATCGTCTACATGGGCGAGGAGGACATCCACCGCCAGTCGCTCAACGTCTTTCGTATGAAGCTGCTGGGCGCCGAGGTGCGCGCCGTCACGAATGGCAGCCGCACGCTGAAAGACGCCATCAACGAGGCGATGCGCGACTGGGTGACGAATGTGGCGACCACCTACTACCTGATTGGCTCCGCCGTCGGGCCGCATCCCTACCCGCAGATGGTGCGCGATTTCCAGTCTGTGATCGGCAAAGAGGCGCGGGCGCAGACGCTCGAAGCTGAGGGACGCCTGCCTGATCTGGTCGTCGCTTGTGTTGGCGGCGGCAGCAACGCCATCGGCATGTTCCATCCCTTTGCGAATGATCCGACTGTGCGACTGGTCGGCGTGGAGGCGGGTGGCAGTGGTGTCGCCAGTGGCAAGCACTCCGCCACGCTCGTCGCCGGGCGACCTGGTGTGCTGCATGGCGCGCTCAGTTATCTCTTGCAGGATGAGCATGGGCAGGTCAGCGAGACGCACAGCATCTCCGCCGGACTGGATTATCCGGGCGTGGGACCCGAACACAGCTATCTCAAAGCAACGGGCCGCGCCAGCTATGTTGCGGCTGACGACGCCGCCGCGCTGCGCGCCTTCCGGCTATTGAGCGAAGAGGAGGGCATCATTCCGGCGCTGGAATCGGCGCATGCCGTCGCGCATGTGCTGGCGCTGGGCGAGCAGGGCGCGCTCACACCCGAACAGGTGGTGGTGATCAACCTCTCAGGGCGCGGCGACAAAGACATCAACACAGTCGCCGCCGCCCTCAACGTCACTCTCTAGCACTCTTCGTCGCTGGTGAGGGTGTCATCCTTATCGGCATCGTCGTCGGCATCCTCATCGGTGAAGGTGGGGGTGATGCTGCTATCCTGCTCGGTAGCGGCGCGGTTGGCGCGCACATAGGCGAGGTACTCATCGTACTGCTCCTCGTCTATGTAGCCGCTGGAACGGTAGAGGTTCATCATCACATCGAGCTTGATGATGCTGATCAGATTGATGCCGTTCTGCTTCAGGCGCTCTTTTGCGCCCATTTCGCGGTCCACCAATACCACGGCGTCATGCACCACCACATCATGCTCCGCCAGGAAGCGCGCCGTCTCGTTGATGCTGGCGCCACCAGCGATCAGGTCGTCCACCAGCAAGGCGCGGCTGCCCGACGAGTAGCGACCCTCGATGCCACGCTGGCCGGTGCCTTCTGGCTTGGGACGCGAGTAGATCAGCGGCGTGGACGATTCCAGCGAAAAGGCGACAGCCAGCAGCAATCCACCAACTGGCACGCCTGCCACCACATCATAGGTCTGGGCCTTTGAGCGGCGCAACGACTGGGCGAGCGTCACTTCCTGATACATCAGCTTGGCGGCGACACGCAGCGCCGTGGGATTGCTGATGAGCACTCTGGGGTTGATATAGACTGGCGAGTTGCTGGTGCTGCCACCAAGCGTAAAATCGCCGAAGGTGACAGCGCCCATCTCATACATAGCGCGCGCCAGCCAGAGATTATCCAGCGACTGATCTTTCATCATGCTGTGGGGGGACCTCCTGAAAACGGGGATGACGCCGCACAGTATAACACACTCGCCACCCTGTCGCCTATCCTGCATCATTCAGGACTACAGCGAAGGTCAGCGGGTGAGGTCGCATAATCCCGAAGTTGTGTACACGCAGATCGCGCGCTAGCCCTGATCGGGCGCTGGAGCAGGCTGCAAGAGGCTGTAATTATTGCCGTAGAGGTCCTGGAAGACCGCCTCGACGCCATAGGGTTCCTGCTTGGGCAAGGAGGTGAAGACGACACCGCGCCCCTGAAGCTTCTCATACTCGCGCTGGCAATCGTCAGTCTCAAACACCCAGGTCGGCTGCTGGCCAACATGCTCCAGCATCGCCTGCGCCTGCGTCTCGCCGTGGAACGCCGCATGCGGCTGTTGCAGCACAATCTCGACCTCATGCTGCTCTGGCGGGGCCACCGTCACCCAGCGCGCCCCCGGCCCAAACGGGATGTCATCGCGCTTCTCGAAGCCCAGTGTTCCAGTGTAAAAGGCCAGCGCCTCGTCATAGTCGCGCACGAGGATCGTGACACGCATCAGCCTGGTGATCATGGTTCGCATTTCTTCTCTTGCGCCCTCGCCCACAGTGCGAGAACAGGTTGCGGCGCTCTTGGCGTAGCGCATGTATACGACTTCTCCCGGCTGGGAGCGTTTGCCATGCGTCAGTATGGCTATACAAATGTTCACTGTCAAATGAAGAGGCGAACCTGCCGACAGGTTGCGGCGTATACAGGTGGGAGGCGCGCTCCACAGATCAGTGGCGTATACACAATATGCTACAATCCAACGGGGGAGTCAATAGAGCGGCTCATTGCCCAACTGGCTCATACAGCGCAGAGCAACTCAGACGCCATCAGGCAAAGGATCGCCGCCATGTCATACCCACCCTATCCATCGCAGTTCCCTCAACCAGAAGCGCAACCAGCGCAACCAGCGCAGCCGATACAACCGATACAACCGATACAACCGATACAGCCCTATTCGCAATCATCGTATCCTTTGCCCGCGTGGCAGAGTGGGCCAGGGGATGCGCTCGCCCCAGCGGCGTTCCCACCGGCGGATGCGGCGCTCGCCACATTGAACCTGACCCGCGTATTCGACAAGAAAGTGGCGGTCAACGGGTTGACGCTGGCGGTGCGACGCGGCGAGTTCTTTGGCTTTCTTGGCCCCAACGGCGCGGGCAAATCCACCACTATCAAGATGATGGTTGGGCTGCTGCGTCCCACGGCGGGGGCGGCGTTCGTCGGCGGCGTGGATGTCTGGCGCGATCCGCTGGGAGCAAAGAAGCTGATGGGCGTGTTGCCAGAGCAGCTCAACCTCTACGAACGGCTGACCGGACGCGAACTCATCGAGTTCGCCGCGCGACTCTACGATCTGCCGGGCGCCGAGGCGCGACGACGCGCCACATCGCTGCTCGATGTGCTGACGCTGGGTGACGCCGCCGACAAGCTGATCGTTGACTACTCGGTGGGCATGCGCAAGAAGATCGCGCTGGCCGCCGCGCTGGTCCACCGCCCCCAGGTGCTCTTCCTCGATGAGCCGTTCGAGGGCATCGATCCGGTCAGTTCGCGGGTGATCCGCGACATCCTGCGCGACCTGACGAAGAGCGGCGTCACGATTTTCTTCAGTTCACACATCATGGAGGTAGTCGAGCGGCTCTGCACGCGCATCGGTGTGATCAACGACGGCCAGCTGATCGCCGAGGGATCGCTTGCCGAGTTGCGCCAGCGCGCCGGTGAGCAAGGCGCCAGCCTTGAAGACATCTTTCTGCGGCTGGTTGGCGCCGATACCCATGAAGGGAGCCTGGAGTGGCTCGAATAGGTCAGGCAGCGCGCCTCACAAACAACCCGCAGGGCGCTCAGGATGGCGCATCAATCCATGCGGCGCCTGACATCGCCCGCCAGCCCCGTCGCTTCTGGGCGGACTTCGCCATCCACCCCGCGCATGTGGCGGCGCTCCTGCAACTGCGCTGGAAGCTCACTTCGCGCGGCTATCGGCGCAACGTCGCGCAGATCATTGGGCTGGTTCTGCTGCTGATCTTCCTGGTGGGACTTGGCGGCGGCGCGGCGACGATGACGGCGCTGGGCTATGTCTTTCTGCCGCATATCAACGCCATCCAGTTGCTCTTTGCCACGCTGGCCGGCCTCTATCTGGTGTGGGCCGCGCTGCCGCTGCTGCAATATACCGTCAACGAAGGTCTCGATGTCACCAAGCTCCAGGCGTATCCGCTGACACGCGGCGAGCAGATGGTGAGTCTGACGCTCGCCACGTTGCTCGACCCCAGCGTGATTGCGCTGCTGGGGTTGTATGTCGCCATCGTGATCGGCTGGCATGCCTCACTGCTGGCGACGATCATCACGGTGGTGGCGCTGGCGCTGGCGTATGTGCATACCGTCGGCTTCAGCCAGCTTGCGCTCGCGGCCTTCATGGGCCTGCTGCGTAGTCGGCGCTACCGTGACTTGACGATCATCGTCTTCGCGCTGGCGGGCGCGTCGTGTTCGCTGTTTCAGCAGTTCGCCATACGCGCGGTGAATGGTAACACCATAGCTGCCGTCGAAAACCTGCGTCTCGTTCCCTATCTGCAATGGATACCACCAGGCATGGCGGCGCAGGCAATCACCCTGGCCGATGGCGGCGACTATCTGCGCGCGTTGCTCTGGCTTGTCGTGCTGGCGGCGCTTGTGCCTGTGCTCTTCGGCGTCTGGGCCGTCGTGCTTGATCGCGGCATCACCACAGCGGAGTCATCAGGCGCGGCAGGCGGCAAACGCGGACGACGGCGGGCGCAACGCGGACAGGGCGGGCGTGGGATGGCTGGCGCACGGGTGGTTGCAACCAGCAGCGCGACGGGCGGTCTTGCGGTGGCGCCAACAATCGCGCCACCAGGGGCGCTCACTCGGCTGCGACGGCGCCTGATCTCGAATGCGTCGCTGGCGATTGCTGGCAAAGACCTGCGCTACTTCTGGCGCGATCCGCAACTCAAGGCGTCGCTGCTCAGTTCGCTGCTGGTGATGCTGCTCATCTTCGCGCCCAACCTCTTTGGCGGCTTCGGGAGTGGCTCCGATGGCGGCGCGTATGGCGCCACTCCCTTTAGTAGCATGTTCTCGCCATTCGAGACACTCTTCGCCACGCTGCCTGCGCTGCTGATCGCGCTCTCGTTCTCTACCAATATGTTTGGGCTTGAGCGGCAAGGCGTGCAGACGCTGTTCCTGTTTCCGGTGCGCGCGCTCGACATCTACTGGGGCAAAAACCTGGCGATTGGCGGTGTGGCGCTGACGACGCAGGTGGTGATGACGCTGGCGATTGCAGCGGTGACGGGCGGCTGGGCGTATGTTCCGCTGACGCTGGTGGCGGGCGCGGCTGCGCTGCTGACGCTGCTGGGCTGCGGCAATGTCACCTCGACGCTGATTCCCTTCCGCGTGCGCCAGATGCGGATGGGCGCCAACAATATGTCGGGGGAAAATGGCTTTCTGCGCGGCATCCTCTCGATCGGCATGGTCTGGCTGACGTTCCTGCTGTTGACGCCAGTGGTGGCGGCGCTGGGCCTGCCACTGCTGCTCAACTTGCAACCGCTGCTGATCCTTACACTGCCCCTGGCGCTGGCGTATGGCATTGCGATCCACCAGATCGCCACCCGCCTGATTGCGCCACGTCTGATCGCCCGCGCACCGGAGATGCTGGCAAAACTCACCCGCGAGTCGTAGATGATATAACATGCACGAAGCGGCAAAACAACAACCACAACAGGAGGATGAATCCATGAACATTGGCGTACTCACCGGCGGCGGCGACTGCGGTGGACTGAACGCCGCCATTCGCGCGATTGTGATCCGCGCGGCGCAGGGCGGGCATACCGTCTTCGGTATCTATGATGGCTGGGCGGGCATGGTCGAGGGGCGCGGCGCTCCGTTGACGCCGAAGGATGTCGCCGGTATCGTCGGGCTGGGTGGTACGATCCTGGGCAGTTCACGCACCAACCCGGAGAAACAGCCGGATGGCATGGCGCGTGTGGCGGCGAACTTCAAGACGCTGGGCCTCGATGGATTGATTGCCATTGGTGGCGACGATACCCTCAGCGTCGCCGCGAAGCTGGCCGAGCAACATCTGCCGGTGGTCGGCGTCCCCAAGACGATGGATAACGACCTGAACGCGACGGACTCATGCATCGGCTTCCAGACGGCGGTTGAGCGTGTGATGGTGGCCTGCGACGACCTACGCACCACGGCGGACTCACATCACCGTGTGCTGGTGCTGGAGGTGATGGGCCGCGACGCCGGATGGGTGGCGGCGGAAGGCGGACTTGCCGGTGGCGCCGACGTGATCCTGGTGCCGGAGGAGTCGCGTCCATTGCGCGAGATCGCCGAACGGCTCACCAGGCGCAAGGCGGCTGGCTATTCGTCGAGCATCGTGGTGGCGGCTGAGGGCGCGAAGATCGAGGGGCTGGCAGTAGAGAGCGCAACCGGCCCGGTAGACGCCTTTGGTCACGCGCAGATGGTCACACGCGCCCTGGGCGACCGCCTCGCCGATGCGCTGGGCAAAGCGACAGGCATCGAGACCCGCGCCTTGACGCTGGGACACCTCCAGCGCGGTGGTCCGCCCGCTGCCTTCGACCGCATCCTGGGCGCACGCACAGGCGCGGCGGCGGTTGACCTGATTACCAGTGGCCGCTACGGGCTGGTCCCCGTGCTGCATGGCATGCAGGTCACACCGATCCCGCTGCGTGAGGCTGTCGCCATCAACCGCACCGTTGACCTCGATCTCTACCACCTCGCCGACGCACTCACCATCGCATAAGCGGACCTCTCTCCCAGCCGCTCCCCTGTGAGGGGAGAGGAGCCAGAGGAGGAGGAGCTTGCCCTATCCAGCGCACAGTGGATGCGGGTTGACATATGCGCCAGGCATGAATGACGCCAGCATGTGTGCCCAGACCGCGCCGTAGCGTTGCAGGAAGGCTCCTGTGGCATAGCGCCATCGTAGGTGATGAGACAGGGCGTTCCCTATGCGCGGCTGACAGTCCCTCTGCGCCATGCGTTAGGCGCGAGCAACACAGCGTAGATCAGTAGCAGCGCATAGGTTGGCAATACGTAGACGAGGACGCCATAGGCGGCTGGCAACGGACGTGGCGCTGAGGCGACGGCAATATCCACCGCTGTCGTAATCCACAGCAGCGCCTCGATCAGCGCAAAGAGGATCAGCATGCGGTGTTCACCCCTGATGGTCTCTAACGCCGTGATCGTGGAGCGGTTAGCTTGCCCTGCGGGATTACCCGTGGCCTTCAGGCCACGAGCCATCTTGGTTCCGCGCCTGATATTCGCCAATAGTACGACCAGTGGCAGCAGCAGCATCACGAAGTAGTGTAGCCAGGTGAGCGGCGAAGCCAGCAGCATCAACGGGATATACGCCAGGAAGGTGCATTCGTCAGCGGCGAAGGATTGCTGCCGGTTGCGCCATGTCCGCGCGACCAGAACCACCAGCAGCGTGCCGATCATGCTATATGCGAGCGGCGACGCCAGCCAGGGCGCAGAGACCAGTGGGCGCACGGCGCGTGGCCCGATGAAGAGCAGATGCGTGAAGCCCCAGAGCGAGACATTGTGCTCATGCGTGATCCAGAAGGCGCTGGAGGCGGGCGCCTCGGTGGTGATATAGGCGCGCACACCGCCAATACCTCCGACCATCGGCGTCGCCAGCAACTCAAGCCCGATGAAGACAGCGATGGCCGAGAGTGTCGCTCGCCAGTCGCGCCGCAGGGCGAAATAGACCACTGCCAGCGCCGGAAAGAGCCGCACGGCAGCCGCCACTCCCAGTGCCGCGCCTGCCCATGCCGAGCGCCCACGCCGTCCCCACAGCCAGGCCAGCGTCACCAGCAGCAGCAACATCGGCGAGACCTGCGCTTCGAGCAGCGTTTGCAGCAGCGGTGGCCACGCGATCAGTCCCGCCAGCAGCAGCGCCAGCAGCGCAGGCGGGATCGCCAACCGCAACTCGCGCGCAACCAGCGCCAGACTGAGCGCCAGCGCCGCCAGCCCGACAACATCCCACAGCGCCGCGCCCCATGCGACCGGCAGCGCCGCGAAGGGACCGATCAGCAGGAAGTAGGCGGGCGGGTGTGGCACGTTGAAGAGGATGCCACAGGTGGTGACACGCGCATACGGCGTTTGCCCGGCGAGCATGCGCTGCATGGCGACGGCATCGCGGCAGAAGTCGCCCCCGTCAGGCGCGGCGGCGTAGCGGCGGATGACATAGAGCAATGCGAGTTGGATGATGATCGCGATGGCAAGGAGCAGCGTGTTGAGCCGACGTTGTGAGAAGAGCGAGGCGATGCCTGGGGATTGCGCTGCCTCTCTGGCGCGCTTGTGACGATTGTTGGCATCGCTAGGATTGTTGGTGGAGCGCTCAGGAGATGGAATCTGCATCGCTCGCTACCTTCTCTCCTGAGCCAAAATACTGCCGCGCCTGACCACGCTCCCAGCCGCTCTACTCCCGGCGAGGGGCCGGGGTGAGCGCCAGTGTGCCATTATAGCATAGCTATAGCATAGCTATAGCTATGCTATAGCATGGCGCGAGCAGCACAACGCTGTTGGCCACTAACGCCCACTATTAGCCGCTATTGGCCTGTCGCGGGCGGTGTGGGGCGCGAACCATTGCCAGCGGGCGGCGCCGGATTGGCGGCGTTGCGCATGATCTGGGTCAGCGGCTCGAGCAGGTCCATCGGCAGCGGGAAGATGATCGTCGAGTTCTTCTCAACCGAGATCTCGGTGAGCGTCTGAAGATAGCGCAGTTGCAGCGCGGCAGGCTCGGTCGAGATCAGGTGGGCGGCGTCGGCCAGTGTCTGCGCCGCCTGGAACTCGCCCTGGGCCATCAGCACTTTGGCGCGCTTTTCGCGCTCGGCTTCGGCCTGTTTCGCCATCGCGCGCTGCATCGTCTGCGGCAACTCCACATCCTTGATCTCGACGGTCGTGACCTTGATGCCCCAGCGCTCGGTATGCTCGTCAATGATGTTCTGGATGGCGCCATTGATACGCACGCGGTCGGTCAGCACCTCGTCAAGCTCTGACTGGCCCAGCACATTCCGCAAAGTGGTTTGGGCGATCTGCACGGTGGCGCGGTAATAATCGAGCACATTGTTCACGGCGTCGCTCGGATTCACTACGTAGAAGTAGACGACGGCGCTCACCCGCACGGTGATGTTGTCACGGGTCACGCCTTCCTGCGGCGGCAGCTCGATGGTGACGATACGCAGGTCAATCTTGCGCATCCGGCTGATGAAGGGTGGTATCCAGAAGAGGCCGGGTCCCTTTGCGCCGGTCAGCCGACCAAGCACGAAGATCACGCCGCGTTCATACTGGTTGACCACGCGCAACCCAGAGATGAAGACCAGCGCCACAAAGATGATGACGATCACTACAATCACGACAATGCTGCCTATCGTAAGGCCCAGAGCGCTGCCCATACGGACACGACCTTTCAACGAACGCATGTACTTCCCGCCGGGTATCTGGCGCCATGCGACGGCTATCCGGCAGGGTCTAGTGGCAGGCAAACGGCGAATCAGGCGAGGCCGACGCGCCGTTCCTGTTGTGTGTGACGATCCTATGACGAGGGAGTAGTTGGTGATTTTGCAGTCAGAGGCGTCACCTCATCAACTGTGATATGGCTGCTGGGTCTGTGGCAGTGGCGCCGCCGACATCATCGGCGTGGTGGTGGGGGTAGCGTCGGGTGGTGCGGGTGGTGTGGAGGAGGGAGTGACTGGTAGCGGCTCAACGATCAGCCGTAGCCCTTCCACGCGCTTCACACGCACCATCTGCCCATCGCCGATGGGCGCCGCGCCAGGCGGCAACGCCTGCGCCAGCCGCGCCAGCCAGTTCTCGCCTTGCAGCATCACACGCCCATCTGCGCTGCCAATCACGCCCAATGGTGCGATCACCTTCGCCGTTTTGCCGATGAAACCCGCTTTGCCAGTGGTGTCACGGCGCAGTTGCGCGCCAATGGCGTAGCGCAGCACCACCAGCGCCACCAGCCCCAGGCCAAGCGCAGAACCAACCACCACATAGGGGCTGACGTCCTGCGCGCCAATGTCGGGTCCGGTATCGAAGAAGATCAGCGAGCCGATCACAAAGCTGATCAATGCGCCAATTGTGAGGACGCCATGCGTGGGCGCGCGCACATCCACCGCCAGCAGCACAATTGCCAGCGCCATCAGCACGAAGCCTACCCAGTTCGGTTGCAGGGAGCCAGAGCCGAAAAAGAACAGGATCAGCGCAATCGCTCCCAGCGTTCCCGGCAGAATCACACCGGGATGCGAGAGTTCCAGATAGATGCAGACGGCGGCCACCAGAAAGAGCACGAAGAGGACAGTGGGATCAAAGATCACCGTCTCGATGATGTTGGCGAACGTCGGCTGCAACTGCTGCGTCGCAATGCCCTGCGTGACCAGCGTGAAGGGCGTTCCATCGTGAAACGCGGCGGTGTAGCCGTCCAGCCGGTTGAGCAGGTCGGCGCGTGAGGTCACCTGCATATCTACCAGATGATCCTGCACGGCCTGCGTATCATCAAAGGCGGCGGCGCTGGTGATCGCCTGCACGGCGGGCTGCGGATTGCGATGATATGAGACCTGAATCGGCGTGATCAATGTGATCAGGTCGTTCTTCACTTTGGTGTCGAGCGTGGAGGAGAGGTTCTGGCCAGAGCTATCAATCGGGCTGGCGGCGCCGATGCGGGTATCGGGCGCCATCGCCACAATCGGCGCGGCCAATGCCACGAACATGCCCGCCGAGGCGGCGTGCGCGCCCGCGTCGCCAACATAGATGGCGATGGGAACTTTGCTGGCCAGCTCGCTCTGTACGATGGTTTCCATCGAGGTGACATCGCCGCCCGGCGTATCCAGCGTGATCACCAGCAGCGAGGCGCCATCGCTCTGCGCTGTGCCGATTGCGTCGGTGAGGAAGCGTGCCGAGGCGGGTGTGATGTCCTGATTGAAGGTGACAAGATCAATATGCGCGCTGTCGGCGCGGGCCAACGGCGCCTGCAAGCCCATGGCCGCGAACAAGCCAACGCCAGTCAGGAGGGCGATGGTCAGCGCCAGCATGAGCCGCAATAGCTGCCGATGTGGCGTGTGGGGAAAGTGGATGGTTGTCACGGAACGCCTCTCAGTGCGGCGCCGGAATATGCTCCGGCGATGCAAGGCTATCCCCAGCAAGGCTGGATGGCCTGCTCACACTCTGCAACTATAGGCGTCCGCACGGCTGCCGTCAACTGTTGAGCGAACAGGCGCGTCAACAGGCTCCAGCAGCCGCCAATTGGGTCGAGTTGTTCAACTGGCGCATCTGCTAAAAGGCGACGAAGGTGGTTTGCGCCGTGATGATGTGGCCCTTGCTGATGGTAGCGACCGCCGTGACGAAGATCGGCTGGCCAGAGACGACGGTATAGGTGATATTGACCTGCGCGATGCCATAGGCGTTCGTCTTTACCGGCCCATAGACATGGGAAGCGCCGCCTGGATACTGCACATCGAAGGTGACTGAGATGCCCACCGCAGGCGTGCCACTCACCCCAACATTGTGCGTCACCCGCGCATAGAGGGTCTCCTGGGCGCCACCGGTCGGCAGTTCGTTCGAGGTCCACGCGCCAATCTCATCCACCGGCAGGGTCGGCGTCGGCGTGCCGCTCGTAAAATTGGGCGGTGGGGCAATCACCACATTGCCGTTGGCGCCGGGGGTATCGGTTGAGATGTTGGGAGCGCCTGCCCCATTAGCGCCGGTCGCAATATTCGTGGGCAACCGGTGGGCGGCATTATCCAGCGCCGTCAGCGCGAAACCGCCGATGATGATGGCCAGCGCCAGCATGGTCGCCATGCCAAGCAGCGGAGCGCCATGCCTGTGCCAGAACCTGCGCTCGTGTGCGCGCTCACGCCGGGTGAAGGGCATCTTGATGGAGAACCAGTCATGCAGCTTGTCTGAGAGCGAGGGCGCCAGCAGCCAGGTATCAGGCGCCATGCTTGGCTGATGCCAGGCAAGCGGTTCATCCACCGTATCCTCTGGCAGCGCATCCATGTCTGCCAGGTCTGCTATGTCTGCGCTGCTCACATCCAGCCCAGCCGGGTCCACCCAGCTATCGAGCGGTGGGGTGATCACTGGCGGGAATGGCGCCTCTGGCAGCAACGCACGTGAGCGTCTGATCGGCGCAAGGTGTTGCGTGTCGCCTGTTTCATCAGGGGAAGCGGGCGGAGACATGGGCAATGGGCGCCCGGTGGCGCGTGTATTCGATGCGCCAGACGAGCTTGACGAAACCAGTTGATCCTTCTGCTCCTTCTCGTGCGCCTCCGTGTGCCTGTCAATTGATGCCTTGCCCGATAGACCTGCCTGAGCGGATGATTGATTTGTCGTATACATCTCGCGTCCGGTGCTGGCCGAGCGCGAGGTGTTCTTCTTTGCGGCGCGTCGCCTCCGAGAGGCAGGGCTGCGCGAATCCACGGGCGCCTCCAAGGTATGAAAAAAGGGCAATAAGCCCTGTCGTCCTGTCGTCGTCCTGATGACAATGCGCGACAATGCGTGATGATACGTGTACATACGATGATAACATGCCAGGACACATGCGGCAAGGTGGCGGCTTGCAGACGGCTGACGCTGACGGGGAACACGCTGCAAAACACACACCCTACTGAGAAATCAACGAGTCGCGTGAAGAGGTGGTCACATCGGCGTTCCACGGGTTACATGTGAAGAATGCCAGTTGCCTCAATCCTGTGCAAACAGATGACCGCCCCACACATCCTGCGGAAGTCCAGTAGCTCAATCCTAGCTTAATCCTAGCTTAATCCTAGCTTAATCCGCGCCACTTTCTTCGCGGAAACGCCGAAGCCATGCCTCGACATCCTGCACAGCCTCTTCAGGGCTTGGCAGTTCGCCATCCATCGGAATGCGGTGAACACCCGACGCATCCCCCCGGAATGACACATCACTCAGCCCCATCGCGGTGGAACTGCCGGTACGCTGCTCAAGCTCATGCACATAGGCGGAGACTTCCGGGTCTTCGGCGACCAGCGACGACACGCGATTGGTAAAACGCTTTGCCGCGCGCGCCAGGTCATTGAGGTTGAGATCAAAGGTGTAGAGTTGATCCAGCTTGCGGAGCAAGCCCTCGGAGACCGGCAAATTGGGAGTCGCCGAGACATAGTGCGGCGCAGCCCCCCAGAGGCTGGTGGTAGCGATGCCTTCCTTGCGGGCGGTATCTTGCAGGGCAGTGAGAATACCTGTTGAGCCGCTGTAATTGGCGCGCTCGACGCCGCTCAAATTCATACGGCGCAACATGCTGGAGCGGCTGGTGACGCCGCTGATGGGAGTCGGCAGGGTGTGTGGCGCCTCCGCCATCAGCGAGCCAAGCAACACCACCTCTTCGACATGGCACTCCCGGCACAACTCCACGACTTCGCGCGCAAACGTCTTCCAGCGCAGTTGTGGCTCGTCGCCGAGAAACAGCACCACATCACGCTGCATGTCGCCCACTGCCCGCGCACCAGTTGCTGCGCCAGTTGACGGTTGATCCTCTTCCGGCGAAGCATCCCTGGGCGCCGCGTTGGCACGGTAGACGTAGAAGCGGTTGGAGGGCCAACTCAGCCGTCGCAATGCGCCGCCAGCGATACGCACAGTTGGGCGCGTCTCACTGAAATCATAGAACAGTTCGGGGTCGAGTTCGGCGAACGGTTGGGCGTCCCATTGGTTGATGAGGAACTTCACCGCCCAGCTTGCCGCGCTGGCCGCGTCATTCCATCCTGCGAACGCTCCAATGAAGATGGCACGCTCCAGATGCTGTCGTTCGGTAATCTGTACGTGCTCCATCGTATGCCCCCAATTCCCACCTGGCGTGCGGGAAAGCGCGCCCTGCGCCTCCCGAATGGGTTTCCTACTCGTGTTCAATACAGGCAAACAGACCTGGCGTAGCAGGTGTGACCTACAGTATACCATGTCTGGGGGCTTGTCGCCGTCTGTGGAACGCCGGTATGGATGGCCAGTGTGACGGCCAATGCAGCCTGGTAGCCTATCCCATTTTTGCGTGGGGTGATGGACCAAGCGCCGCGATCTGCTGGAGCAAGCCACAACGCTCCTCGCGCAAACGCTCGCGCTGACTGTTACGCTCGCGCGCGTTCGTCCTGGAAGTCAGCGGCGTCGCATCCAGCGCTGCTAGCGCCGCCTCGATGTGGGCGAGTTGCTGATCGAGCAGTGTCCGGTGAATGTCCCAGCGCATCACGCCGCGCTCACGTCCCATGTGCATGACATCAGGCCCGCGCTTGCGCCAGATTGGCGATGGTCATGAGCAACTCTTCATCCTGATAGGGCTTGACGATGTAGGCGTCGGCGCCAAGCTGGGTCGCGCGTTGCTGGTGTTTCGCTGCTGCGCGCGAGGTCAGCACAATCAGTGGCAGCGCGCGGTACTGTTCCTGACTGCGGATGGTGGCCATCAACTCGTAGCCATCCATTCGCGGCATCTCGATGTCGAGCAGCACGGCGGCTGGACGCTGGCGAGCGATCACATCGAGCGCCTCCACGCCGTCACGCGCCGTCTGCACCTCCCAGCCGTTCGCCTTGAGCATGTTGCTCACCACACGACGCACGCTGGGGCTGTCGTCCACCACCAGCACATAGGCATTTGGCCCACCCGCCAGCGGAATGCGTGAGCGCCCTGGCGCGGCGGAACGCGGCGTCACCACAAAATCGCGTGATGTTGGCACGTTGGTGATCCCCGATGCGCCAATCTGGCCGGAGGAGCCGCTACGCTGGAAGGCGGTAAAATCGCCAGGATTGATGGCGGCAATACGCGGCGATGTGCCACCAGCGCCACCGTTCACACCGTTACGCATGGCTGAAGGCCCCACCTGCGCAGGCATTGGCCGTGTTGGCTCGTTAGGAACCGAGGCGCCGGGCTGGCGGTCGCGGCTGCCTGGCTCCGGCAGTGTCACCGGCGTCAGTGGCGTCTGCGTTAGCAGTTGCGTCAGTTCCAGAATCAGCACCACCTGCCCATTGCCCAGCACTGTCGCGCCCGCCACACCCGGCACATCGCGCAGGTGGGAGCCAAGTGGCTTGGAGACCACTTCCTGCTGGCGGACGATACCATCGATCACCAGACCAATTTGCTGCCTGCCCGCATTGATCAGCAGCACGGAGGCGCGTTCGTCAATCGGGGGGACCGGAAGTTTGAGGTAGCTGGCGAGATGCGCTAATGTATAGCGTTCGCCACGCACCTCAACGGCTGGCACGGGGCCGCCGACACGCTGATAGTAGTCAAGGCGACCGATCTGTTCGACCACCGCCATCGGAATCGCCAGCGTCTGCTGTCCGGCGCGCACCAGCACGGCGCGCGCAATCTGAAGGCTAATCGGCAGTTTCAGGGTAAATGTCGTTCCCTGCCCGATAGTCGAAATCACCTCCACTGTGCCGCGCAGGCGTGTCACCACGTCGCGCACCACATCCAGGCCGACACCGCGCCCGCTCTCCTCGGTCAGCGATTCCGCCGTTGAGAAGCCCGGCTGGAAGATTAGATTGAGCGCCTCTTTGTCGGTGAGTTGCGTATAGGCGTCTACCCAACCACGCGCCATCGCCATCTGCCGGTTGTGGTCGGGGTTGATGCCATTGCCATCGTCACTGACCGCAATCACGACTTGATTGACCTCATAAGACGCGGCGACGACGATCTTGCCGACGGATGGTTTACCCGCCTGCTCGCGCGCTTCCGGCGTTTCGATGCCATGATTGACCGCGTTACGCACCAGATGCAGCAGCGGGCCTTCCATATCCTCAAAGACCTGCCGGTCAATCTCAGTGGAGCCGCCCTCGATAAAGAACTCGATCTCTTTGCCCTGGCGCAGTGCAGAGGCGCGCGCTGTGCGATAGAGGCGCGGGATCAGCGATTGTACCGGCACGAGCCGCGCTTTGAGCAGGCGCTCCTGGAAGTCTGCGCTGAGGCGGTTCTCGCGCGCGAACGAGGCCTGAAGATCACGGATCAGCGTCTCCATCTCGTGGCTGAGTGTCAGCACATCGGTCACGCCTTCGGCGAGGCCACGCGAGAGACGGTGGAACTCGGTGTACCTGTCAAGCTCCAGTTCATCGAAGTCGCCTGCGTAGGCGGGGCCATTGCCGCGCACGCCACCGAACGCGGGCCGCTGCATGCCTCCCTGCCCTGGTTGATTGCCATAGCCGCTGGGGGCGCGACCGCTGGGCAGTGTCGCCGCTTCGAAGCGCGTTTCAAGCTGTCCGCCGATTTCGCGCAGGTGTTCACTGACGCCCACAGTATCGCCAACCAGTTGGTTCAGACGGCTCACCCGCACCTCGAAGACCGAGCGGTTCAGTACAATTTCGCCAAACAGGTTGACAAGTTCATCCAGTTTGCTCAACTGAAGGCGCACACTCAGATCAACATCAGAGGCCGTTCCTGTCGCTGCCGCCCTGCCGGTCCGTGAGTCATCGGCGGTCAGCCGGGTCGAGACGCCAGCCACGCCAGGCTCATCGCTGTCGTCGTCCTCGATGACCTGCGCCACGCCAGTGATCGCGCCATAGCGATTTACCAGCGCCTGCGCCACCGACTGCTGTTCCGATGGATTCACCAGAGCGCCGGAGATCAACTGATCGAGCGTCTCTGCCGTGTCGAGCAGCAGGCTGACCACGTTGGGCGTGAGCGCATAGGCGCCATCAGCCAGTTGATCGAGCAAGTCCTCGGAGGTGTGGGCGATGCGTTGGATCACGCCAAAGCCCATCATACCAGCGGCGCCTTTGAGGGTGTGCATGGCGCGGCGAATGGACTGCACCACCTCCATATCGCCCGGCGCATGTTCGAGTTGCGCAATGCCGGTGGTGATGGTCTGCACATGCTCCTCGGCCTCGTCGCGGAAGACCTCCAGCGCCTCAGGTGATTGCTCACTCGTCACCTGCGTCTGTTTGGGCGCATCCGAGGTGAAGGGCATCTGGGCCATCACATGCACCGCGCCATCGCGCACCGTGACGGCGCTGGCGCCCAGTCCCGGCGCCAAATCGGCCAGCAACTGACGGCGCACCTGAATCTCAAGCTCCTGGCGGATGCGTTGTTCTTCGTCGCGGCGGATGTCTGCGGCCACCTCGTCGCGCACCTCATCCTCGAGTTCGCGGCGCAGCTCCTCGCGCACGGACCTTTCGAGTTCGGCGCGGGCGCCCGGCGAGAGTGTCGGCGCGGGCTGGCTGTCAATGGTCGGCTGCTGGTTGGTTGCGCCTTGTGGCGCCCAGGAGAACTGCGCAATGGTGGCGCTAAAGCCACCATCCGCAGATGGTCCGCCCGCCGCCAGGGTCTGTGGGAACTGGCCGAATGCCGCCAGCGCCGTGTGGAACTCATGCAGCGTCTCGTCGAGCTGCTCGTGTGTCACGGTAAGGCTGCGGCTGGAGTTGTTGAGCAGCGTGGTCAGTTTCTTGAGACGTGTAGTTGTCACCCAGATCACCGAGAGCGGCAGGTAGTTGCGCACCGTCTCAGGACTCTGGCGCAGGTCAAGCCCCATCTGCTGGCCCACCCAGCCTTCGAGCCGGGCGAGCGCATCGCTTGAGCCATCGAGGAAGCCACGCAGTTCGGCGCGTTCC
Source organism: Ktedonobacterales bacterium (assembly GCA_039924685.1). Taxonomy (GTDB): domain Bacteria; phylum Chloroflexota; class Ktedonobacteria; order Ktedonobacterales; family JADMIN01; genus JBDTAI01. Next base: position 10,031 of record JBDTAI010000279.1, on the reverse strand, counting down.
TCCTCCATCGCTTGCGCCGCTTCACGCATCGCGGCGATCACATTGCGCAGCGTCGCCACCTGCCGCCGTACGGCTTCTTCGTCGGCGTGTAGCTCATCGAGCGTCCCCTGCCCGCCGCCCGCTTGCGTCACCGGCAATCCAGCGGATGACGTGCCATAGGGGCTTGCTGAACCAGGGGAGCCAAATGGCGGCGCTGTGCGCGCCTGGTTCACATCGTTCCGCCCCGGCATCGCGGGTTGCTGGGCGGTTGGCGAGTAGGCGATCTGGGACTGCGACGACGACCACTGTTGTGGGATGGCGGGTGAACTATCCGCCGCGCGATCAAGCCATGTATCACCGCCCGGCTGCGCATCCGCAGGCGCGCGGAAGGCGTTGAGCATGACGTCAAAGCCCGTCTGCCCGTCTGAAGCGTCGTTGGCGCCGGTCGCATACTGGCCAGATTGGCCCCAGGCTGGCGTAGCAAACCGGCCTGACGAACTGGCGGGATTGCTCGATGACATGCCAGCGTTCGACCCACCGTTCAGGGGAATCGCGGGCGCAGCGCCGGTTGGCATATTCGAGACGGAGGCTCCCCACGGATCGGGTTGTGGCGTTGCAAACGGTTGGCTATCGAAACTGTCAGAGCCAGTGGCGCTAGTGGCGCCAGCGCCGTTACTTGCCGGAGACGAAGGCGTGGACGTATGTGGGGAGCCCGCCAGCGCGGAGAGCCAGGCTGGCGCCTCCATCGGCGTTCCGGACATTGGCGCCATGCCTGCCACGCCTGGTTGAGCGCCCGGCTCAGATGACCCATAGGGCGGCGTTCGCTGCGCGCTAGCGGCGGAGCCACGCCAGGCGGCGCGGTCCAGGTCGTCTTCGCGCACAATCTCACTATCATCGGCGCCACTGCGGATGTGGCCGACGATGCGTGTGAGGCGTGTACATGAGCGGCGCAGCAACGCCACCGTTGGCGCTGTCAGGGGTGATTGCCGTTCCAGCGCCTCATCGAGCGTTTCTTCCATGCCCTGCGCAAGATGCGCAAGCGCGGCGAAATCCATCATGGCGGCGGAGCCGTTGATGGTATGCGTGCGCCGATAGGTTTCCTCGATGGCGCGCATGTCGTCCGGCGCCTGTTGCAGCCGATCCAGATGCGCCTCGATCTCCGGTAAATACGCATTTACCTCGTCGAGGAAGCTCTCGAGGATGGCGGTCTTATCGAAATTATCTGCCATGCTGTACGCACCCATCCTGTTGTATCGCCGTTGTATCGCCGCGTTTTGCCAGTCGCCTTCGCTACAGTGCTTGTCGCGTAACGCACAGTCCCGCTGATTGGTTAATATTGATCGGGCGAATAGGGAGGTAAACCAGAGAACGAGCCAGGATTGCCGCCATTCCCGTTGGCGCCGTTATTCCCGTTATTCCCGTTATTCCCATTGTTCCCATTGTTCCCGTTGGGACCATAGTAGCCACCATTCCCGTTGGCGCCGCTGTACCCAAACCCGTTGTCACTTATCATGTTACCCATGCTGTCGAAGCCCGACATATCAGGCCCCCCCATCTGGCCCATCTGAGACGCCTGTGGCGACTGGCTGAGTGGCCCCGGCGCATAGCCGCCCTGCTCCGCAAACATGCCCGGCAGCTCCATCGGCGCCTGATTCGTCGGCCCTCCCCAGGGCGCATTGGCGTAGCCATCACCGTAGGGGCCAAGATCGAAGTTGGTCTCGAAGCCGCCGTTATAGCCGTTATCAAAGCCGCCGTTATAGCCGCCGTTATAGCCGCCGTTATAGCCACCATTGAAATCGGGGTTCGGACCATTGGCATAGCCTGCTGAGGGGCCAGCGGGCAGCGCAGGCAGCGCTCGCATGCCGTTGTTCCACTCCTGCGCGCCCAGGTTGGGCAGGTTCATCCCCGATGTCAACTCATTCTGGCTGCCCAGGCCCACCGCCTCGGCTACCTGATCGGAGAGGCGGAAGGTCGCCACCGAGGCGCGCAATTGTTCGGCGAGTTCGGCGAGGTAACTTACTTGCGCCGTTGTCTCTTGTGTGGCGCTGTTGGTCTGGTTGGTCACACTGGCGATCTGACCCATCGCCACCGCCACCGCCTCGGCGATGGATTTGCGCTCACTGGCGGCCTGGGCGATGTCGGCGATCATCTGCGTCTGCCGCTCCACCGCGCCATAGATGCTTTGCAGCGAACGGCCCGCCGCGTCGGCAAGGCGCGAGCCGTTTACCACTTCCTGCGTACTCTCTTCCATCGCGACCACCGCTTCATGGGTGTCGTTCTGGATGCCCTTCACCAGCGTGCCGACACGCTTGGTCGCCTCGGCTACGCGCTCGGCAAGGATACGAATCTCATCTGCCACCACCGCAAAGCCGCGACCATGCTCACCCGCCATCGCTGATTGAATGGCGGCGTTGAGCGCCAGCAGGTTCGTTTGCTCGGCGATGTCTTCAATCAGGCGGACGATCTCACCCACCTCTTGTGAACGTTCGCCGAGGCGTTTGATCTTTTTGGCGGTTTCCTGCACGTTTTCGCGGATGTGGACCATACCGTCCATCGTCTGCGCCACCGCCTGCTGTCCGGCCTCCGAGGTGCGCAACGCCTCTTTCGCGGTGTCGGCGGCGCGCAGGGCGTTGTTGGCAGAGAGTTGCACGAAGTCGGCCAGCCGCGCCACGGCGTCGGAGGTCTGCGAAATCTGGAGCGACTGCGCCTGGGAGGCGTGCGCCACTTCGTCGGAACGGTCGAGCAGGCGGCGCGTGGCGTTCGTCACCTGAAGGGTGGTCGCCTGCACGCGCCCCACCACCTTTGCCAGTTCCTCAATCATATAGTTGAACGAGTCGACAAGCACACCCAGCGTGTCGGGCGTCACCTCCGACTGCACACGCAGGTCGCCATCGCCAACTGCGCTGACTTCTTGCAGCAACTTCTCGATCTGCGCCTGCAAGATCGTCGCATCGGGCGCGCTGGCGCCAGTTGCGGCGCTACGCGCTACGCCCACGCTGACGCCACCATCGAGCAGCGCGTTGATCGCTTGCGCCAGCGTTGCGAACTCGTCGGAGCCAGTGACGGATGCCCGCAGCCCGCGCTCGCCTGCGCTTGCCTGCCGACAGACCTCCGTGAGATCAGTAGCATTGTTGCGCGCAAGAAAGCGCATGCGTGAGACGGCGACCACTGAGGCGACTAGCGCCACCGCCGTCGCCACAATCGTTACCACCCAGAAGGTCGTCTGTGTATTGGCCGGGGTAGTGGGACTGAGCTGGCCGAATTGACTGATGAAATAGGCGCCCAGCGCAACCATCGCCAGTGCCGGAATGGCGATAGCGACGATCATGAACGTGTTGAGCTGTGCGCCGAGTCCCCACCCTGAGCGGGAGTCTGGATTCATAGTGCGCTTCGGCCTCCTCTATCCTGTATCCTGTATCTTGTATCCTGCGCTCATTCCGCGCTGCCGCATGGCCGGTTCGCCACGCTGGCGTAGCGGGAATGGCTGACGTACTGGCAATATGGCAGTGATGGCTCTCACGTGTCCGCCAGCGTCTGTCGGATGATGCAAGCAATGATGCAACGCGCCCGACCTATGCCAGACACGCGCAATCAGACGCCTCTATCATACTCCATTTGGCAAGAGGGCGCGCACAGTGTCGGCGCGGTAGAATGACAGAGGGATGACGTAGGGATACAGCAGTGTACGATATGTATACAGCCTGTCCCGTCCCATATATGACTTCTGTATATCTGTCGGAGCGGGCCAGTGTGGTGTGGCGCCGGGCTATAGCGGGCTATGGCGGGCTATGGCGGGGAGCCAACCTGAGACGACAGGCAAGCATTAGCCTAGCCGACATCTAGCCGACATCGGTGCGATAGCGGTGCATCTTCTCGCTGAAGAGCAATCGCTCTGGGTCAAGCAGGACGATCAGGCGGTTGTCGAGTTGAGCGGCGCCCAGCAGATAGGGTCGCGCCCATTCAGGCGCCTGCTGAAGCGGAAAGTCACCCCCCGCCAGATAGTCGCCAAGCGGGCGCATTTCACGTATGGTATCTACGACAAAGCCAATCGTCATCTCGCGTTTTGTCACCACCATCAGGCGACTGGCGGATGTCAACGTTTGCGGCGGCAGCCCCAAAAAGCTGTGCAGGTCTACGACGGAGACAATCATGCCCCACGCCTGCGTGACACCCATCACCCAGGGAACCGTATTGGGAACCGGCGTCACCTCGGCCAGCTTCTCAATACCCTGCACTGCATCGGCGGGCAGCGCGCAATCGAACGCCGCCAATTGAAAGACGACGTGCTGCGGAACCTGCGCGCCACTGGCCTCGCCCAGTCCGACCATGCGCTGAAGATCGGCGATCTGCGCGGGATTCGTCACACCCGCGCGTTGCGCCACCTCGGCAAGCGCCTCTGGTGTGAGACCAGCGAGCGCCTGCCCACCATCTTCGCTGTGCCTGCCACCAGTGGGCAAAAACGTGTTCAATGCATGGCGCAGCCTGTCGGCGAGGTCCCCCGCTCGCCCACCCCCCGACGACGCCCCCTGGCCACCGTACGTTCCTTGAGGCGCTTGTGGATCGCCCATATGCGTCATCCTTCTCGATCACTGAATTGATTCGCGCAGTCGCCCGTCATGACGCCTCGCTGACACATCGATCCGCACAAATCCACACATATCACAGAACGGCGAGGGCAGGCAGGTATATACGGTATACCCTTGCTCGCCTTCGCCGTCTTCACTCCATGCGATTCCATGCGATCAGCGCCAGCCGCGTTCAGTCTGTGCGGGTCACCGCTCGCCTGCCGTTCGCGTGACCCGCTTTTGCCTGGCGAACAACCTGCCCAGCGCCGGTGCGTCACCAGAACGTCACTGGCGCATCACATGCCATAGCCCGTCAGGCTGCGCACGCTATTGAGCAACTCTTCTTTATCAAACGGCTTGGTGAGATACAGATCGGCGCCTTGCTGCAATCCCCAGCGTTTGTCGAGCGGCGTATTCTTGCCACTGATGAGAATGACGGGAATATTGCGGCTCTGCTCCATCTGCTTGAGCTTGCGGCAGACCTGGAAGCCATTCTGCTTGGGCAGCACGATGTCGAGCAGCACACACTGTGGACGCTCGCGCAGCACCTTCTCCAGCGCCTCGTCGCCGTCAACCGCCGTGATCACATCAAAGCCGCTCTCGCGCAGTGGTGTGGCGATCAGCGTCAGGTCGGTCCAGCTATCATCCACGACCAGCACTTTAGGTGTGGGCATTCGGCTACTCCCTTACGGTGGCTTGCCGACGGTTTCCGGCTCCTCCGGCTATGTCGGCGCCACCAGTGATGCGATGATGAAACCTCTCATGAGACCGCATAGCGCCAGCCGCTCTCTGTGAAGACACATAGGCGCCAGGTCTGCTAGACACGCCGGTGCAGCCGCTGCTGTTGACGTTGGGCCACGCGGCGGGCAGCGCGCTCACGCGCCGCCGCCGTATCGAGATAGCGCTTGACCGTCTGCACTAATTCAGACGAATCAAAGGGCTTCGTAATATACTCAGTAGAACCGACGAGCTTGCCTCGCATCTTATCGAATAGCCCATCTTTACCACTGAGCATGATGATCGGCAGATCGCGGTACGACATATTTTTGCGCACGACCTGGCAGATGTTGTAGCCATCCATACGCGGCAGCATGATGTCGAGCAGGATCAGGTCAGGCTGCTCATCGGCCACGGCGGCGAGCGCGCTCAGCCCGTCACCCGCCGTCACCACCTGGATGCGTTCGCGCTGAAGCGTCAGTTGCACGATTTTGCGCACGGTGGGGCTATCATCCACCACCAACACGACCGGCTCTGCCACCTGATTGACCCTCCCAAGTAAGACCGCCGCAGCGCCTGGTTGTGCGCTCTGAGGCGGGTATAGCATGTACGGAGTGTATGCCATTTGTGTGGAATATGCCGTGTATGCGTGTGCTGGCCGCGACTCCGGCCCCCCCTCAGCCCCCAACACCATACCAGCCTGCCTCTCCTGCGCTCCTGTCATGTCGTGCCGCTGATGCCCGTTGCATGGCCGTTGCATGCTACCTATCGCCATGCTACCTATCGCATAGACGCCTGTGAGGGCTACACACGCAAGGGCGCGAATCGCCCAGAGAGGCGTCGAATCTCGTCGTCTATCTCGCGCAGGAACGCCGCCCACAAGTCTTCGTATTGCCGCCCCATACGCGATTTGCCCACCTCGTCGGCCAGCACCCGCTCGAACACCATGCGCATCAGTTGCGATAGAAAACGCACGGCGTCCCAGTAGCACTCCATCAGCTCCTGGCCGCGCACCACTTTATGTAACGTCTCAACGTCCTGAATGTCAAGGACTCCGTTCGTCAAACGGAGGATGCCATCCATACGGGGATACTCATGTTGCACGTGGTCGAGCAATGGCCGCACGGTCAGTTCGACCTGGCGAGCTATCTCATGGGGGGGTAGTTCACCGCGCCCGCGGATCGCCCGCGCGAAGATCGCATGATGCGCAAGCAGACCGTTGATACACCCTCCCATTGTACTCACCAGTGTCAACATGCCCTGATCCGTGGTCGCGCGGTTGCGCTGGGAACCGCTGGTAAGCTGGTGCTGGCTGTGCGTCAGCAGATTCACCAGGCTGTGTTCAAGCTCACCTTCCAGATTCGGATCAACCAGTTCAATCAGACCCAGGTCCAGCAACTTTTGCAGGATGATGGCAATGCGCGCTTCGGGCAGACGCAGGCCATAGGCGACGGCGTAGAGGGTGAGTTGCCCATTAGAGAGGCAGAGTGTTTGCACTTCGTCGGAGTTCAGGCCAAGCTGGCGTACATCACCCTGAAACTGTGGCATCCAGCGGGCGAGGGTGTGGCGTGAGAAGCCGGTGACGCCACAATGTTCGCGCTCGTCGGCCATACGCAATGCATCGAGCAGCACATGGTCCACATTGAGCGGCTTGGAAAAGCCCACCCGCGCCTGGATGGGCGCAATATCGCGGTGGAACTCGAAGTGGCCGCGCTCCCAGCGCACGGCGCGACTGAGCGCCAGGATGACCTGTGTTTCGACATAGTGGTGCGCTTCTTCGGCTGTCAGATAGCCCCACTGACACATCATGGGCAGGAGCGTGGCGGGATTATAGCCTGCTACCTGGCGCAGCTTATGGGCGGTTGGCAGATCAATGCGGTCAAGCAGGCGAAAGACTTCGATGAGGTCGGGTGGAGGGATATGAGGCTCTTCGAGGGCGACAATATGGCCATTTTGCAGGGTGATGTCAAGTTGTTCCAGGCCAGACTGAATATGGAGAATGCCGGTTTTGCCACCAAGCGCCAGCATCTTGAGCGTGGAGGGCAGGCCCAGCGTTTCGAGGTCGCCTCCCATGATGCGCTCACGCGACTCCATTGCGTCGCCTGAATCCCGCGAATCCCTCGGGTCAACTGGCCCCATTGATCTCATGCTATCCCTCTCCCGCCGCTGTGCCGCTCACCAGACCCGCCATCACATTGCTACACTACCACACACTGCACCACACACTGCCACCCGTATCTTCACAAGCACAGCAAAGCCATCATAAGGCCATACGACAAGCCAGGCAAGCCCGATAATATGGGGATCGAGAACGTGTTATGATGACTATACCACATGCCGCTGCTGCGCCACGCTGCGCTGTCGGGGCTGGAGTGGGTAGGGAATGCCGTCGCCTGCGAAGGTTCTATGCTGATCCTGGGACACGGGTGACTACCCGCTGATTGTATCACATCTACGCAGCGGCGTAGTAGGTGTGTAGTGCCAGTCACGGCGCCAAAATCGGCGCCAAACCGGTAGCGAATGATGCGTTTGACCTGCCTAGACCCGCTCGAGGCGGCGCAGGGTGGCGTTGATGGAGACGCGCAGACTCTCGATCACACCGCGCCCGCCGACTGCCACTGCCTCGAAGCTGGGGCTGCGAAAGGGATTGAGGTACTGTTCGAGCACTGGCACTGGAAGGATGTCGGGCAGGTCGCGCTTGTTCCATTGCATGATGATGGGGAAGTCGCCGGGATTTTTGCCCATGCGGCGTAGTTGCTCGGTCAACTCGTTGAAGCTCTCGATGTTCTCTTGCAGCTTGCTCGCCTGCGAGTCGGCGACGAAGACCACACAGTCGGCGCCCTTCAGCACCGAGATGCGCGTCTGCTGGTAGAGCACCTGCCCCGGCACAGTGTAGAGCTGGAAGCGAATCTGGAAGCCATGCACCCGGCCAAGCTCCAGCGGCAGCAGGTCGAAATAGAGCGTGCGTTCGGTCTCGGTATCTATCGAGACCATCTCGCCCACATCAGCCGGACTCACCGTTTTGTGGATGTAGTGCAGGTTGGTCGTTTTGCCACTCAGGCCGATCCCGTAATACACCACTTTGCAATTGATCTCGCGCTTGGCCATATTGATGAGTGACATGCTGTTGGCTCCTGCCTCTATCGCAACTCGCTATCGCACTATCTAACCGTTTGGTTCAGTAACTCGTCCGCGCCGTGCATGAATGTGTCCGTATCATACACCCAAACGCGCCAGCGATATAGGCGCCAGGCATCTGGATCGCGTTGGTCCTCTTGGTTGTGTCTCTGTAGCCCTGTGAGGATCGCGTGATGATCGCGCTGGCGTAGATGAACATACAACCGCCCGGCAGCGAGGGGAAAACACAGCAGAGGTATTGTATGAAAGGCTGTGGTATTATGCAAACTGGTATGCCATGTGACGCTCCATCCTCCAACCGCCCTCCAACCGCCCTCCAACCGCCCTCCAGCCGCCAGAATCGTTTGAGGGATGCGCAGGACACCTGAAGGGAAATCGTTGCCTATGCCAGCCATCGCAGCACACCCCACGTAAGTCCATGCGTGCCATCGCTCAGATGCAGCGATTGCGCCCGGATCGCCATCACCACTACCCATCTCACCTGCATTGCCTGCTCCCTCAGTTCGCGCACCACCGGAACACGCGACTCGTTCCACCGTGTCGTCGTGCCGTTCATATCTCCGGTTGGGAGTTTTTGCATGTCCGCTCGATCCTTGCCCTCCTCGTTCATCCCGTCTGGCGGTTCGCCTGGTACCCCGCCAATACCGCCGATGCCACCCACGGCGCCGCCACCCACACGCCACTTTCTCGCCGAGTATGCCACCCTCTGGCGCATTCCTGCGATCCGCTGGCTGGCGCTGGGCAATGGCCTCAGCAATATGATCTTCTTCAGCACGGTAATCGTGCGCTTCGAGCAGAGTCGCGGCCTCGATTTCACCGAAATCTTCCTGCTGGAGTCCCTGGTTTCGGTGTTCGCCTGGCTCTTCGATATTCCTACCGGCGTCTGGGCCGACCAGTTTGGCCGCAAGCGCCTGTTGCTGGCCGGGCGCGCGCTGAACGCACTCAGCCTCGTCGTGACGGCGCTGGCGCAGGGATTCTGGCCGTTCGCCTTTGGCTCGCTGTTCTTTGGCGCGGGGTTGGCGTGTGTCTCTGGCTGCGAGAGCGCGCTGGTTCACGAAAGCCTGCCCGAAAGCCTGCCAGATGATGTATCGCAGACACGACCATCGGGCGCCGCAGCGTTTGCCTTGTTGGGGACCGCACAGAGCGGCGGCTTCTTCGTCGGGCTGATCGCGGGTTCGGCGCTGGGTGCGGTTGATCCCACAATCTCCGTCGTCGCCAGCCTGATACCTGCGGCGCTTGCCATTCTGGCGACCGGCTGGCTCCCTGCCGATGCGCCAAACCACCAGAAGGACACAGACGGGCGCACGCCAAGCGCCCCTACACCTGCGCCATTGACGCCAACGCCATCACCTGCCAGCGCCCGGAAGCTCCTGCATGGCGCATGGATGACGGTGCTGACACAGCCACGCCTGGTGGTGTTGAGTCTGACGCAGAGCGGCGCGTTTGCGCTGGTCAATGCGATCTTCTGGTACAATCAGCCGTTCTTTGCCCGCGCGAAGTTGCCCATCGTCTGGTATGGTTCGTTGACGGCGCTGGCGGTGGGCTGTGGCATGCTGGCGCCGCTAGCGCTGCCCTGGGCGCGGCGTCGGCTGGGAGCGCGTGGCGCGCTGGCAGTTGCGTTACTGGCGCCCG
>JBDTAI010000278.1:0-4736 GCA_039924685.1 Ktedonobacterales bacterium | reverse complement strand
CCCCTTCGATGAGTTGTTCTGAGAAAGGTCAGCCGATGAGTGAGACGTCCAGACGATCTGCGTCTTCACTCGCGTCAGCGTCGTCAGTGGCAGGGGTGGCGGGCGGCATTCCACTGACAGAGGCGGCATTCACTGACGCGCTCTTGCGCTATCAGTGGCCGCTCTATGCCTTCTTGCGTGGCTTCGTCCTCAACGATGAGCAGGCGCGCGACATCACGCAGGATGTGTTTTGCGACGCCTGGCGCGCCAGACAACGCGCTGCGGCGCCATTCACCCTGGCGCCATTTCCATCGCATACGGATGCTGACGCGATCCGCCGCTGGTTGTTCCATACGGCGTATCACCGCGGCATCTCTGCACGCCGCCATGCGCGACTGATTCGCTGGGAGTCGCTCGATGCCCATCTCGATGCCCATCTCGACGCCCATAGAGCAGGCGCCTCCAGCGACGCGCCTGCTGCGGTTCCCGTGGGCGCCGCAAGTGACCGGAATGCTTCGTCATCGGCGCCCCTGGCGTTTGGGTTCGTCGAGCCATTCACCGCCTCATTCGAGGAGCAGGTGATCGAGGGGCAGGCGCTACGCGCTGCGCTGGCGAAGCTGGCCCCGGCGGATGTGGCCACGCTGCTCTTGAGCATTGTGCATGGCTTCACCACAGCCGAGATTGCTCAGGTGATTGGCGCGACACCTGACGGCGCCAAGAAGCGTCTGAGCCGGGCCAAACGTCGCCTGCGCGAGAGCTATCTTGCGCAAAACACACAAAACACAGGCGATAGGCGCTACTCTGGCGCGCAATCCGCTCCTGAAGCGGCGCCCACGAGAGCCGACCATACACGAAAGACAGGAAAGGAGCGTCGCGCATGACGGGGAACACCTGGGAAGCGAACACTCCACGCCCAGGGCCAGACTGTGCGCGCTTCGCGGACTGGTTGCCATTGCTCACGCTGCCCACGCCACCGGCAGGCGTCGCCGGAGTGAACGGCAGGGGGGCTGCCGATGCGGCGATGGATCTGGATGCCGTGCGCGCCCATGCCCAGCAGTGCGCCTATTGCCAGTGGCAGTTGGCGACCTATACGGCGACTGATCGCGCCTTGCGCACCGAGTATGCCATTCCCACCGGCGTAGCGCCCTTCCTGTCGCTTGACGCCATTGTCCAGCGCGTCGCCCTCGAAGCCGCAGGCGGTACGTCAGGCGATGTGTCAGGCGATGTGTCAGGATGGGCAGCGGACACTACACACGATGAGAGTACTGACGACATCTACCACGAGATAGAGGTTGATATGACACCCTATAGCGAACAGGAGCGCCAAGCGCCAGCGTCATCACAGGCGCCAGTTTCACTCCGCGCCGCAGTGGCGCCGTCCACACGACCGAGATCGAGGAGTCGCCGCTTCATTCCGGCGCTGACGGGTCTTGTCGCGGCAGCGGTGATCGTTGCCCTGTTCAGCGCACTCTTCTACACCTTTGGCGCGAATCATCGGCGCACTGCCCAGACCGCACACACCACTCACTATCTGGGGGCGAATGGCCACTGGCAGATCATCTCACAGTTTGCCGATTCTACTGCTCAGGGCGCTTTTGCCGCGCAGAGCAATCCCCAGGTGATCTACGTCGTGACCAATTCATCGAGCCTGCGCCGCACGGATGATGGTGGCCAGACCTGGGTGACGCTCCAGCTTCCCACCCAGGATTTCCCGGCGGCCGCCACGATTCAGGGCGTAGAGGTGCAGGTCAGTCCCTTGAACCCACAGATCGTGCTGCTCACGCTGGTCTCGAATGCGTCGAACCCCAACTGCCCAGCGTCGAACCTCGGCCCTGGCACACTGCATCCCCCCACCGCTTCTGCCTCCACCACATCGCAGCAGCTGAGCGCGTCTATCGTCCCCACTTCAGGCGGCTACTCCTGCAACTTTCAGTATGTGAGTAGCAATGGTGGCGCAACATGGAGCAAACTTTCGCTGGTAGATAATGTGAAGCTGCGCATAGCGGCCCTTGCCAACACCCTGCAAGTGGGTGGGAGGCATCTTTTCGCCTTCGCGCAGCCTGATGCTAACGGCCAGGAAACCGGAGTAGGCCGCCTGATGGGCAGCGCCGATGGTGGCCTGACCTGGGCGCCGGTGGATGGCGCAATCGCCGCCAGCGGGCAGGGCGTGATCCAGTTCGTCGCCTCCCCGACGGGCGCCGCACTGTTCGCCATGACAATCTCCAGATCCCAAACGGGTGGCGATGGTGGTGGCTATACGCCCACCCTCTGGCGCAGCGACGATGCAGGCGCTTCGTGGACAAATGAAGGGCCGTTCAATCAGCCGCCACCCCAGCCAAATGTCACGGGCGAGTACTATTATCTGCTGACGGCGACGACCGCGAACGGGCAGACGCTGCTCTATGAACTGCGGCCTGGCTATACGCCGCAGCCAACGCCAACGGCGATACCTGGTACAAGCGCTTTTGCGCCTGGCGCACCCAACTCTATAACTCCTGGCGACATCTTCGTCAGCGCCGATAGCGGCCACACCTGGAGCGAGGCATCGCAACTGGGTGTGCCGGCGGGACTCTACGCCGGGCAATTTAGCTCCAAAGGCATAGCGGGAACGTTGAGCGATGGACAGATCGCCATGCTCTTCTACAAGTCCATTGCGCACATCTCGCATGTCACAGCCAACGGCTTCCAGGAATCGTTCTCGATGAGCGATCCGGCGTACTACGCCTGGTCGCCGGGCGCGCAGAGTTGGCAGCAACTCACTCCAACATTTGATGGCAGCATGTTTTCGCAACAGTGGATCGTCCCCGCCAGCGCCAGCCAGCCGCAAACGATCTGGCAACTCGTTCGCACAGGGAATACCTATACCGTAGAGCGTTGCCCGCTGGCATGAGCGGCTGGCATGAGCGGCTGGCATCGAATCGCCAGGTCAGTCACCCGCAAGCTGCTACCCCAATCGGCCAATGCCCATCCCTTTTCCGCGTGTCGTGAAGGGGGTGGGTGATGGCTTTTCGGGGAGCAACCACGCGCTGTCTATAGGGGCAGGGCTTCGGAGTGCGGTCACTCGATGGTGACGACCTCGCTATGCGAACTGGTGATCTCCACATCGGGGCGCGTCGCTTCGATGTAGCGGATCGCATGCTCGATTACCTCGTCAGCATGGGCGGCGTCGTTGCTGACATATGCGATACCCAGCGTAGCGAGATTCCAGGTGTCCTGGCTATCCACCTCGGCGGCGCTCACCTCGAACTGATTGCGCAGCTTGGCCAGCACCGAGCGCACCACCTGTCGCTTGTCCTTCAGAGAATAGCTCTCGCTCAGATGCAGCGTTACTAGCCCCGTTCCCACATACATGGTCATAGACACTTCCTCATCTGGCCCTCGCTACGCTTGTGGTTGCATTTGTGGCTATGGCTATGGCTATGGCTATGGCTATGGCTATGGCTATGGCTATGGCTATGGCTATGGCTATGGCTATGGCTATGGCGCCACCTCACCCACATCTACTGGTAAGATGATAGCCTGATTGGCCTGTGTGGCGTGATCCATTTGACCTGAGCGGCGATGTCGTCGGCGCATCACCAGCAGCAGACTGAGGAAGATCAGCGCGCCGCCAGCCAGGGTCGCCCAGGTGAGCGCATCGCCTAGCAGCCAGATCGCCAGTGCGGCGCCGAGCAATGGCTGGATGAAGAGTGTCGGCGCGGCGGCGGAGGCGTCAAGTGTGGTGAGGGCGCGGAACCACAGCCAGTAGCCGGTGACGGTGGCCACCAGCGCCATATACAGCACCGCCAGCCACTCCACCCAGGTGAGGTGGGGCAGCCCACCGACGGCGACCGAGGCCAGCCCGGCGGGAACCCAGATGAACAGACTGCCCGCCAGTGTCACCGAGGTGAAGAGCAGCGGCGGCATGCGGTCGAGCGTTGTCTTGCCCAGAATGGTGTAGCTCGACTCGATCAGCAGCGAGAAGATCACCAGCAGGTCGCCAATCACGCGTGTTGCGCCGCCACTGCCGCCGAACTGTGGCGCGACGCCGCGCTCGACGATCAGATAGACGCCGACCATGCCGACAACCAGCGCCGCCACACCCGCCGACGTCACCCGTTCATGCAGAAAGGTCCACGAGAGCAGCGCGGTGAAGAGCGATTCGGTGGCGATCAGCAGCGCCACATCCGAGGCAGTGGAGAGCGCCAGGCCAAAGTATTCGAAGGCTTTGTTGAACACGAAGCCCAGCAGGATCAGCGTCACCAGCAGCCACAGCGAACGACGATCCAGCGGAATTCGACGACGATTGCGGACGATCACCGGCAGCAACACCAGCGTGGCGATGCTGAAGCGCAAGGCGTTGAGTTCGATGGGGTTGAGCGCGGCCAGCGCCACCTTGCCTGACACATACGTGCCTGCCCAGAGCGCATTCGCCAGGATCAGCAATGCAAAGGCGCTGCCTCGCGTCCCCAGTGATGCCCCCAGTGATCCGCCCGTTCTGCGCGCCACGCCTGCCAGCCGCTCACTCACGCTCGTCGCCATTGCCCGTTGTCCCTGCTTTCGCTGTATCGCCACGATGTCGCTGTGCGTAGGCCCGTTGACGCAGGCGCATGAGGATATCATGAGATATATTGTATCCCATGGAGAGGCGTGATGGCTGGCTTCATCTACACAGGCATTGCTAGCTAGTGGTCTGCAATGCCTGATCTCCAGCCCGCGCAGGCGGGCTTCGTGGCCGCAAGGCCCCTAGGCGCGGCTTCAGCCGCTGGCTGGTGGTG
>JBDTAI010000277.1:0-7620 GCA_039924685.1 Ktedonobacterales bacterium | reverse complement strand
ACCCGCAGCTACCGCGATCTGCAATGGCTGCTGACATGCCTGACGGCGCTGGCGGCGTTCATTGCGTTTCACACGCTTGTGCAGGGAGTGACAGGCAGGTTTCTCTTCGCCACCGAGAATCAAAGCGACTATCTGAGCGCCGTATCGGGCTTTCATCTGTCGGGCAGCACGGTCACACGCGCCGGATCGTTTCTGATCAACCCTGACTGGAACGGCCTGTATCTGGCGATGTCGCTCTTCCCTGCCGCCGGATTGATCTTCACAGGGGCCACCCGCGCCTGGCGCATCTTCGCCGCTGCCACCTGTGGGTTGGTGCTGCTGGCGCTGCTCTTCACCTTCACCACCTCCTCGTGGCTGGCGGCGAGCGTTGGGTTCGTCTTCTTCCTCTTCATCGGCGTCCCCAAACGCTATCGCTGGTGGATGCTGGGCGGCTTGATCACGATGATGCTGGTGATCTGGGCCGTCTTCTTCAAGCAGGTGGCGCTGCTCTATGCGCATGCGACCGCAAGCAATGAGACGACGTTGCGCCTGGGCGCCTGGGAGACGGCGTTACGCATCATCCGCGCCGATCCGTTCACGGGCATCGGCATGGGCTACAACCTGTATCTTGACCGCGCCGAACGCTTCCGTGTCGCGCTTCAGACACAGGCGCTCGCCCACCCGCACAATAGTTACCTCGAACTGGCAGCGTTTGCCGGTCTTCCTGTGCTGCTGGCCTTCCTGGCGCTGCTTGGGATGATGGGCGCTGATGTCGTGCGCGCCTATCGTCGGTCGGACCGCAGGCAGAAGCCGCTGTTCGGCGGCGTGATCGCGGCGCTGATCGTTCTCAGCGTCAACAGTTTATTCATCAATGGCTGGACGCTGCCACCATTCGTGTGTCTGGGCTGGCTGCTGATCGGCGCCGTTACCTCGCGCGCAGTGCAGGCAGCGCAAGCCGACGCCGCGCGCATTGCGCCACTGCCAGCATCCCTCAAACCGAACAAGCAGGAGCAGCCAGCCGCCCAGCAGCAACGGGGCAGGCGTAGTGGACTGCCCAGGCGGCGCGGCAATAGGGCGCCTGGTACGTCTTCCGACGCTTCCACAGGGAGCGCCCAACCGACCAGAGCGGAAGTTGCGGTGATCACGATGGATGCGCTCCCGCGTGAGCGTGGCGCATGACGCAGACACCACGCCAGCGCGGCGCCAAACGCTCGCTTGTGAGCTATATCCCCGTTGTCAATCTCGTGGCGAAAGAGTGGCGGCTGTGGCGCGATGAACGCAGCAAGCCACGCTTCGGACTGGAGCCAGTGACACTCGGCTCGCCCGATCTGCCCGCCTACCCGATTGCTATGGCGCCGCTGCTAGCGCTGCCCTTCGGTCACCTCGACGCCGACGGCGTTCCCTATAACGTCAAGAATGGCGCGTATGGCGGGGCTTATCAGCCCACCAGCATCGCCCAGTATGCGCTGGCGCAGTGGAATGCGTATCTGCGCGACCACGACGAGCGGCGCTTGCAGGCGTTTCTTGCGCAGGCGCGCTGGCTGGCGGCGCACGAGACGCGGCTGGTGAACGGCGCGGGCGTCTGGCCGATCCCGTTTCCGGCCCCGGCCTATGGCGCGCCTGGTCCGTGGCTCTCGGCGCTGACACAGGGCAACGTGGCCTCGGTGATGACTCGCGCCTATCGCGTGACAGGCGACGCGGCATGGCTGGCTATCGCGCGGCGCGCCGTCCATGCTTTCACGGTGGATATTCTGGATGGTGGCGTGCAGGCGCCCGTCGGCGGCGACGGCGTCTTCTTCGAGGAGGCGGCGACCTATCCGGCGGCGCGCATCCTCAACGGCTATATCCTGGCGCTCTTTGGCCTCTATGATTACATCGAACTGACCGGCGACGCGGCGATCAAACGGCTGGCCGAGCAGAGTGTCGAGACGCTGCACAGCATTATCAGTGGTTATGATATGGGCTTCTGGTCGCGCTACGACCTGCTACATCAGCAGCCTGCCAACCGCTTCTATCACACGCTGCATATTCACCTGCTGCGGGCGCTGGCGCGCTACACCGGCTGCCAGCACTGTCTGGCGCTGGCCGACCGCTGGGCGCGCTATGATCGCAGCCTGCGCTGCCGGGCGCACTACTACTGGACCAGCCGCACGCTACGCTATCGCACGGGGCTGGCGCGGCTGGCGCGTCGCCGGTCACTGGCGCGGGCGCAGCGTGTTGATGGACGGCTTCAGGTCTGCGCGCCGATCACGGCATTTCCGGTGGCCGGCGGCATGCGCGGTGTACTCTTTGGTGTGGAGCAGGCGATGGCCGACGAGTGGCGCATGGAGTACCTCACGCGCACGATTGGGCCGGACCCGCAAGATCACACCATTCACCGCTTCGAGTGGCGCTTCCACCCCTTTGGTCCTGAAACCACCTCGTTTGCGCTGTTCCCCAATGTCTGGTTCTATATGTCGGCGGGCAGGCGCAAACTGGCGCGACTGGTGCGCCAGCGGCGCTATGATGTCCTGGCCCCGCAGGATGGCGTCTTCACAGCGGCCTTCACCACGCGCGTCGCCCGCAGAATGGGCATTCCGGTGGTGACGATGGACCACGGCAACGTCACGCTGCCGTTCGACGACCGGTATCGCCAACAGCGCCTACAGGACTTTCGGCGCCAGCCGTTCCCCAAACGCACACTCTCACGGATGCGCTTCGCCATCTACCTGCGTGTGCTGCGGAGGCTGCTACGCCGCGCCACGCCACAGACGGATCGCTTTCTGATCGCTGGTGATGAGGTAGAAGATGCCTATCGCAAACGGCTACACGTTCTTCCCGACCGCATCATTCGTTATCCATACAGGGTAGATGTCAACCGCTTTGCGCTGGCTTCTGCGGATGAGCGGGCGCAGGTGCGCGAAGCACTTGGACTGGCGACGGATGCGCTGGTGGTCACGCTGATCAACCGGCTGGCGCCAGAGAAGGGGCTGGAGTTCGCCATCGCTGGGCTTGCGCAGGCATACCACGCGCTCCCCGCCGGGGAGCGGTCGCGTCTGCGGGTGGTCATCGCTGGTTCGGGGCCACTGCGCGCCGAACTGGAACGCTGGATCGCCGCAGCAGAACTGGAGGCAGTGTGCGCGCTAGCTGGCGAGGCGACGCCCGACGACGTGACACGGCTGCTCAAAGCGAGCGACATCTTCCTCTATACGGGGACGCGCGGCACAAACTACTCGATGGCGGTGCTCGAGGCGATGGCCGCCGGATGCGCCGTGATCGCCACGACGGAGCCACGCTCGAATGCGCGCCTGCTGGCTGATGGGCGCGGGATCGCGCTGGCGCCAGGCGATGCCGATGCTGTTGGCGTTGCGCTCACCCATATGCTGACGCAGCATGCGGAGCGTGAGCGCATGGGGCAGGCGGCGCGTGAATATACTGCAACGTATCATAGCGATGAGGCGCTCCGGCGCAGCCTCCGACGGGCGCTGCCCTGGGCGCCGGAGATCGCCGCCTATACGGCGGACGCGCTTACGGCGGATGCGCTGGCGCCCAATCCAGAGTCGGCGCCGGGTGATATGCTGGCGGGCGGCCAGAGTGAGGCGCGACAGGTGGTTCATTGAGAGCTGGACAGTTCAGGCACATGGGACTGTAGATGGGTTGGCGTATGGGAAACGAGTACCAGCGACCGCCGGAGCGTGGACGCGCCGAGTCGGGGACGCTCACGACCGTAGGTGATCCGCAGCGCATGCGGGGTGATCAACGCCTGGCGCCTGCGACGCCGAAGCCTGGCGCCTTTGCCAATAGCCAACCATCTGAAGCCGACCCGTTTGCGGATTCCTCCATCCTTGAAGGGATGGACGATCTGCTCGATAACGACTCGTTCGCCATCAGTGGACTGACCGTCCCTCTGATCGGCATCGATCAGTTCGCCAACGGGCCGCTCTTCGATATAGACCGCTTCGAAACCAGCGCGATGCTGCGCCTTGAGACGATGGAGACGGCGCTGATGCCTGTGCTGCCACCGCCTGCCCGTCCACGGCGGCGCACCAGCGAACTTTCTGGCGACAAGGAAACTAGCGGGCGCCATCCCTTCTGGCGTTCTCAACCCGGCTCAGACGCGGACATTGATCAGCAAGCGACGCTGCACATGCCCGTCGCCGACGCCACACAACTGAATGAAATCGCGGTAGATGACTACCCGACGATGCAGATTCCGCTGCCAGCCACGCGCACCCCCAGATTGATTGGGCAACGCATTCCTCCGCCTGCTGACGCTGCGCAACAACCATCACCAGCGTCATCAGCGTCATCACAGTCGTCAGGGCGCAACCAGCGGCCCATCTGGGAATCCACCACGCAGCAACTCAAGGCCATCGCGCCCAAAGTGGAAAGCTATGCCGTGGTGGCGCGCAAGCTGATGCGCAGTTCCGGCCTCTATGCCATCGCATCGCTGGGTGGGCCAGCCATCTCGCTGGCGCTCTCGCCGTATCTGGCGCACAATCTGATAGCCTCAGACTATGGTGTGCTGGCGATCCTGAATACGGTGATCAGTCTGACGGCGGGTATCACACAGCTTGGCCTCGGCTCGGCGTTCTTTCGCGCCTATAACTATGACTACACCGAGGACCGCGACCGACGCGCCGTGTTGGCTACCGCGACGCTGATCCTTGCGCTGATCGCCGCTCCGGTGGCTGCTGTGGCGATCTTGCTGGCGCCGCAGATCTCGTCGCTGCTTTTTCTTGGCGATACGCGCTACGCGCCACTGGTGACGCTGGCCGCCATCGCCGTGCTGGTCCAGAATCTGACGGTACCTGCCTTCGCCTGGCTACGCGCCGAAAACCGCGCCCTGCTCTTCAGCGTCTTCTCGCTGTTGAATATTCTGACGAGTCTGGTCGCCACGATTGCGTTTGTCGGTTTCTTCCAGATGGGCATTGCGGGCGCTCTCTTGGCAGTGGTCGCGGGATACGCGGCGGTGGTGCTGTGCATGCTGCCAGTGGTGCTGATACGCAGCCGCCTGCGGGTGCGCCTGCATGTTGCATGGAGCATGCTCAGTTTCGGCATTCCCCTGGTGGCGAGCGTGATCTCCGTCTGGGTGCTGCAACTCTCGGACCGCTATCTGCTCGAAATCTTTGGCACACGCGCCGAAACCGCCAGCTATGCCATCGCCTATAGCCTCGGCTCGACGCTCTCGACGCTGATCCTCGCGCCGTTCTCGCTGGCCTGGCCAACGGCGATGTATAGCATCGCGCGCCGCCGTGATGCGCCGCGTGTCTTTCAGACGGTGTTCCGCTGGTTCAGTGCGACGCTGCTCTTTGCGGCGTTCGGCCTCTCGCTGGCCAGCGCGGTGATCTTCAACGTGCTCTTCCCGGTCAGCTATCATAGCGCGGCGCCGGTGATCCCGATAGTGGCCGAATCCATCGCCTTCTACGGCGTCTACACGATTGTGATGATCGGCGCCAATGTGCGCCGCAAGACGTGGATGACCTCGGTGTTCACCACCATCGCCGCGTTGATCAACCTGGGCCTCAATCTCTATCTCATCCCGCACTATGGCGCGATGGGCGCGGCCTATTCGACGCTGATCGCCTATGTGGCGCTGGCAGTGATTGCCTATATCGCCAACCAGCGCATCTACTATATCCCGTTCGAGGTGGGCCGTTTCCTCTTCGCCGCGCTGGTCGGCGTCGCCATCTACTATGAAATCTTTGCGCTGCCCACGTATTGGGGAGCGCAGTGGACGATGCCGCTGGGCGTCGTCGGTTTGCTGATCTATGGCGCCTGGCTGGCGCTGCTGTGTCGCAGCGCGGCGCCCCTGCTCGGCAGCGCGCAGCCTGCTACGGCAATTGGCTGACCAGCAAGTGAGCAATTCTGAACTGTGGATAACTACGAGTACAAGCGCCAGCATGAGGAGTTTGGTTGATGGCGACGAAACGAGAACGACACGCTCCCCAACGTATTTGTATGCACGTGCAGAGCGTGGGGCGCACCGACGTGCGCGTGATGCGTGAGGCGCAGGCGCTGGCCGAGGTAGGATACGATGTGACGGTAGTGGACCTCGAACGCGACAGCAGCCGCCCAGCACGGGAAGATATTCGCGGCATCCACTTCAAGCATATCGTCATGCCCACGCGCTTCATCAAGACACGCTTCAAGCCCTGGTTCCTCGTCAAGCTGGGGGTGGCCGTGCTGCGCGCCATGCTGGTGATGGTTCTCACGCCAGCCGACGCCTACCACGCGCACGAAGATAACGCCCTGCCCGCAACCTATTTTGCGGCTGTCGTGCGCGGCAAGAAGCTGATCTTCGACGCCCACGAACTGCCGTTGGTGCAACATACCATCCTGCGCTGGCGCCGACTCACGGCGCTGGCGCGGCGCGCGTTGCGCTTTATGATGCCCCGCTGCGACGGTGTGATCACAGTCTCGCCGCCGATCATTGACGAGATTCAGCAACGCTATGGCGGGCGACGGGCCGTGCTGGTGCGCAATATCCCGCCCTACACGCCGCCTATTACCAGCAACATGCTGCGCGAACGGCTGGAACTGCCGCCGCAGACACGCATCGCGCTCTATCAGGGCGGTTTGCAAGAAGACCGCAAACTTGATGTGTTGGTGCGCGCGGCGAAGTATCTTGGCCCTGACCAGATGGTGATTCTGATGGGTTGGGGTGTCAGCCAGCAGCCGCTCGAAGCCCTGATCGCGCAGGAGGGGCTGCACGATCAGGTCCGCATCATTCCCGCCGTGCCATATGCTGAGTTGCTCGACTGGACAGCATCGGCGGATGTGGGGTTGATCATCTATGACGGCAGCTACTCGCCCAATGTGTATCACTGTCTGCCCAACAAGCTCTTCGAGTATCTGATGGCGGGCCTGCCGATCCTCGCCTCGCAACTCGATGCAGTGGCCGCGATGCTCGCCATCTACGATGTCGGCGCCATCACACCTTCTATTGCGCCGGAGGATGTGGGCCGCACGCTCGCCGCGCTGC
Organism: Ktedonobacterales bacterium; assembly: GCA_039924685.1. GTDB lineage: Bacteria > Chloroflexota > Ktedonobacteria > Ktedonobacterales > JADMIN01 > JBDTAI01. The sequence continues at coordinate 677 of JBDTAI010000277.1, read as the reverse complement.
TGGAAGACGGTAACGCGCTGGCCCATATGCGCCGCAATGCGCTTGCCGCTGCGCAACATGATCTCCGCTGGGATGTCGAGAAAGAGTCGCTGATCGCGCTGTATGCGCAGGTGGTCGGCTTGCCAGCAATGGCAGCGCCGGTCACTGCGCAACCTGTGTCGGTGGCCTAGCGGACGCCTGCGCGGGATCGCGCGGCCTTACTGCTGTTTGGCGTCTCCAGCGGTTCCAGGATCGCAGGGGGTGGTTCGTGGCCCTCAGGCCACGGGTAATCCTGGCGGACGCCAGGATCACTACCCACTCACGATGGCAAAGAACAGCAGGCCAGGGGTTCTCGCTGCGGGAGAACTATGTGGTATCCGATCACATGGTTCAACGGCATCAAGGTTGGCGCGCAGAAACATTGCGGGCTGACGCTCGTTCGCTGGATGGTTTGTACCTGTCAACCGATAGCAACAACACGAGCAGCTTGTGTGATAGAGGAGTCGTGATACAAACATATGCTTGAGATATACCGTGCTTTCCATCGTTCTACTCAGTCATCGAAGTGTGATGGGAAGGGCGCCACTCTGCGCGCCAGTCTGTCCACTCTGGCGCTGCTGCTGACACTGACGCTGGCTGCCTGTAGCGCAACATCAACATCACCCACGCCCACGCCTACGTCAACCGTACAGCCCTCC
>JBDTAI010000276.1:0-5193 GCA_039924685.1 Ktedonobacterales bacterium | reverse complement strand
GATGGTACGCTTACCATCGAGGTCGAGGGCGTCGTCATGTGGGGGCGACCAGCATAGTGAGCAACACAACGACGACTAGCGCTGGCGACTAGCGCTGGCGACTAGCGCTGGCGACTAGCTCATGATGCTGCGGCCAGCGTTGCGGCCTGCAGCGTGATGCTGCCGGGACCACTTTGCAGGGTCAGCGAGACGGTGAGTTGCTGTCCGGCGGAGGCGGCGCGATAGGTGATGGTGAACACTTCATCCTTCTCGCCGCTGGGACTGTTGAGCGAGGTATCAGGGGTGAGGAGCGCGCTGTCATCGCTCAGGGTGGCAAAGAACAGCCCCGACGCCTGATTGGCGCCCATATAGACTTGCAAGCTACGCGGTGTCGTATCCGCCAGCACGGAGAAGGTGAGGCTGCTGCGGGCGCCGGAAACGACGACGCAGCTTGTCGTAGCGTCGCTGGGCATAGGGACGCCATCCGACCAGATATAGGTGGTCGCGCAGTTGCTGGTGGCTACTGTGCCTGTCGCCGTATAGGGCGTAATTAATCCGCCGCCGCTCTTGTGGTCGAAGCCGTGGACTTCGTTAGCGGACGAGGCGCCCCAGTGCGCCCAGTCCGTTGACCCCTGCGCCGTCAGGTTCACCTGTCCAGGCGCCGCCGACGACTGGAGTTTGAGCAATCCGATGGGAAGTCGCTGTGTAGGGCTGGCCGTCGGTTTGCTGGCGGCCGCCGTGGCCGTTGCGCCTGCGCCGCCTGGGATACTTGCGCCAAAACCGGGAAGAATATGGGTGAACGCCAGCCCCCCGCTCACCAACAGCAGCGCCGCGAGCACGATTACGGCGATAATCACGCCGGTGCGTCGGGCGCGCGCTGGCGGTGGGGTGGGTGTGCTCGTGCCCGATGACGCCCGGGCGCTGGTACGAGGCGCCGCAACGGCGGCAAACTCACCTGTCGCCCTGCCGGGTCGTGGTGGCGCTGTTGGCGAGTGTGATGGCGATGGCGGCTGCGGTGTATAGGCTGATGTATAGGACGCCACCTGTCGTGGCCCCAGCGGCGGAGGATCACTCATGGAGGGAAAACTTGATGGATAGCTTCTGGGGGGAAGGGGAGAGCGAGGAGCGGCTGGCGATCTCGGCGAGATGGGGCCAGTGATATTGGCCCCCAACGCCACCAGCACAGGGGTCAGCGATCCGTTCTGGGCGTCAACTAGCGCGTTTGTGACACGCGCCGACGCCAGCGGTTCACCGGTGAGCGACGCCTCGGCCAGCAGCCTCAGCACGGCGTCACGCGGCAGCGGTTCAGTCACCACCGGCAAAATGCGGCGCGTCGGGGTTTCGCGCTGCATCTCATAGGCGCGTCGAAGTTCATTGCGCATCCGTGGCGAGGTCAGCGCCGCCCGCGATACCAGTACGATATAGGTGGTAGCGAGCCGAAACTCCTGCTCCAGATTGACAGTTTGCGCGCCGAATTGCTCATTCGCATGGCCATCGTGCGCGACCAGAATGCCGAGGCCGCGCAGCTGGGTCGCCAGCGCCAGACAGAAACGCGCATCATCCGCCGCATAGAGAATAAACACCCGTTCAGAAGGGAAACCGCCACTGGTCCCACTGCGCTCCATAAAACACCACCCCTGTTCCCACACCCACTTCCAGTTATTCAGTTTACTTCAGGCATGCGCCCATTGTTTCACCTCATCGCCTACCTGTCAAGTGGGTTGGCGACAATTTCGCTGGCAAAGTTGGGGTGAGGCTGTACGCTCTGCCCCTCTTTGCGATACTATGTAGCGGACTGTAGCGCATTGCGTGATCTTGATAGGGCAATGGCGCGGCGACAGCAGCGGCAGGTACGCTCTACAAGATGCCATGATAGTTGGGGAGCATCTGGGAGAAAAAGGGAACAAGGCTATGGAGCATACGGAGCAGACAACGCCACGGGTCGTCATCACTGGCATGGGACTGGTGACGCCGCTAGGCAACGATGTGGCGACCACCTGGGAGGGTATTCGCGCAGGCCGCTCTGGTGTGGGGCCGATTACCCGCTTCGACGCCAGCCAGCATGAGGTGCGCATCGCTGGCGAGGTAAAAGACTTTGACGCGACGACGGTGATGGATCGCAAAGAAGCGCGCCGCGCCGACCGCTTCACGCACTTTGCCGTGGCCGCCACACGCCAGGCAGTGAACGCTTCCGGGCTTGACATCGCCTCGATGCCCGACGATGTGGGGACGCTGATCGGATCGGGCAGCGGTGCGTTGTCCGTCTTGCAGGATCAATTCAAAGTGCTGTTTGATCGCGGTCCCGACCGCATCAGCCCATTCTTCATCCCCTCGATGCCCGCCGATATGGCAGCGGGGACTGTTTCGATGTTATTGGGCGCGCGCGGACCGAACTTCGCCACCGTCTCGGCTTGCGCGACGGGCGCCAACGCGATTGGCGAGGCATGGGAGATCATCCGCCGGGGCGACGCCATCGCCATGATCGCTGGTGGCTCGGAGGCAAGCGTCGTCTCGATCACTGTCGCCGCCTTCGCCACTATGCACGCGCTCTCGCGCCGCAACGACGATCCGCAGGGCGCCAGCCGTCCCTTCGATAAGAACCGCGATGGTTTCGTGCTTGGCGAGGGTGCGGGTATCGTCGTGCTGGAGGAACTGGAGCATGCGCGGGCGCGCAAGGCGCCGATCTATGCTGAGATCGTGGGGTACGCCGCCACCGCCGACGCGCACCACATCACCGATCCGGCGCCCGGTGGCGCAGGTCTGGCGCGCGCCATTCGCCGCGCGCTGAAGAAGGCCGACCTGGCGCCAGAGGTGGTGGAGTATATCAACGCGCACGGCACTTCGACCCAGCCGAACGACCGCAACGAGACGGCGGCGATCAAGTCGGTCTTTGGCGAGCATGCCTATAAACTGGCCGTCAGCTCAACTAAATCCATGACGGGGCATATGGTCGGCGCGGCGGGTGGCGCAGAGGCGATCTTCACGGCGCTCGCGCTACGCGATGGCGTCTTGCCGCCCACCATCAACTACACAACGCCCGATCCCGACTGCGACCTCGACTACGTGCCAAACGAGATGCGGCAAGCCGACATCCATGTGGCGGTCTCCAACTCAATGGGATTCGGTGGCCACAATGCCGTCCTCGTCCTCAAGAAGTACGCGGAGTAACCTCACCCCCGTCCCCTCTCCTGTTGAGGAGAGGGGAGCAAGCGGCATTAGCGTCTGTCTGACCAATCGAACCGGATCCGCTAGCCTCGTGCTGGCGACAGATGGCAGGAGGGTCGGCGCCTGGTTGGAAGTGGGGAGTTGACGGAGGAAGCCTGGCGCATTAGCGAGCCGGTCAGCAGTCAAATACGGACCAGCACACCTCATTCCGCAGCATCTGGTCGTCAAACACGAGTTCCCGGATGTCGTTGGGAAGCTCTGCGCGCTGCCACTGACACTCCAGGCGGCCGGCCTCGTCACGCTCCTCTACGGGAGCCGCCGCGCGTGCGGCCTTGATCGCATAGGCGGCGGCTCCGAGCTCGTGCGCGGCGACGTGTGCAACGCATGCGGCCTGGCCGGCAGCGTATGCAGCATGCCGTGCCGCCCCACGCAGGTCTCTGGCCGCGCCCATGGCATGGCCACCCGCCGCGCGCGCCTGGGTCATCGTGACCTCGCCACGCGCCCACGCGCGCGCCTGCTCGATAGCTTGGCGCGGACGATCATCATTCGGTTGCGTTTGCTCGAAGAAGTGCAGCACATGCTGCGCACAATCGGCCGCCCATACTGCAAGAAGGTGATGTTCAGCATCCTGTAGCGTGCCGCCACGACGCACCGTGATGAGCCTGGGGTCGCGGATCTCGCTGAAAATCAACTATTTGCCCCCATATCACTCAGGTTGATACAATTGCCTCTACTTTGCATCGCCTCTACTTTGCATCATTGTTTCCTGACTGACAGACGCGAAGAACCGTGATTCGTCAGACAGACCCTAGCGAGTGGCGCCACGCTGGGCGACGAGTTGCAGCCAGATGCGCGGAACGGCGCTGAGGCCCAGTTCATCGAACGCCTGGCCCGCTGCGTAATCAAGCGCGTCGGCGCCGATGGGGATTGGCACACCGGGCAGCGCGCCCTCGATGAAGAGCCAGTAACGCCCGATGTCGCGCCAGGAACTCAGCGGCATCTGCGCCACCTCCATCTCGCGGTCCACCACATGCAAGCCGCCCTCTTCAAGAAGTTGCGCATAGTCGTCGGCGGTGAGCCACTGCCGCGCCGTCACCCTGGCATGGCGCGAGGGGCGCGCATCGGGGTGGTGTTCACGCAGCCAACCCAGCGCGCGGCGTGTCCACAGGTGGTAGAACCGTTCGCTGCCCGGCGCGTAGGCGCCATCGAAGAAGGAACTGTTGCAGGCGAAGATGCCGCGCGGCCCCAAGGCCTGCGTGATCTTGCCAATGGCATCGGCCTTGTCGGGGATCAGGTGGATGGCATTGCAGAAGAAGGCGGCGTCGGCGTTGGGCGTCAAGCTGGCAAGATCATCGGCGTCGCCCTGCACGAAGTCCGCGCGACCCTGCAATCTGTCGCGTGCGATGGCGATGGCTTCGCTGGATGGCTCTACGCCCGTCACGCGCCCTGGTCTCCCCAGCCGCGCCAGCTCTTCGACGATCAACTCGGTGACGGCGCCGGTGCCAGAGGCCAGTTCGACAATATGAACAGCCTGTCCACTCGGCGCCGTCACATCCAGACGGGCGACGGCGCGGCGCACCAGCGACTGGTTGACATCGTGATAGAACTGGTGACGCGCAAACGGGTCAAACGTATACTCGCTATAGTCGTTAGCGTCGTTAGCGTCGTTAGCATCGTTGGCATCGTTGGCATCGTTGGCATCGTTGGCAATAGCAGACATCTGCGCCATAAGGAGGCGACCTCCATTTCAAGTGTGCGTCACGTTGCAACGGCTGTGGCGCCCCAATGGTTGGACAACTGATGGATGATGGATGACGACTAGCGAAGCCCGGCGCGGAGGACGGCCAGCATCTTGCAGCGGTTGTCGTCGCGCTTGTTGTGACAGTTTAGAGTCAAGGCGCCATCGTGATGTTTCACGAATCTCACCAGCGTCTTTCCAGGTCTTGATGCGCCTTGACATGCCGTAATAACAAGTCCGTGGGATGTGTTGTATGATGGGATATGGGTAAAAAGATACAGCTTGTTTCCCACTTCAGTGGGGAGGAACTC
>JBDTAI010000275.1:0-12455 GCA_039924685.1 Ktedonobacterales bacterium | reverse complement strand
TAGCGAGAGCGCGCTGCGCCGCCACCGCGACAAAGAGGTGTTGCGCGGACTGCTGGCCGATCTCTGCCAGCACGAGGCGGTGACCGCAGCGATAGACGACGCGCTCGCTGACCTCAACGGCGATCCGGTGGCGCTGGATGCGCTGCTCGAACGGCAGCACTATCGCCTGACCTTCTGGCGCGCGGCGGAACGCGAACTCGACTACCGCCGCTTCTTTGACATCAACACTCTGGCGGGCCTGCGCAGTGAGGATGCGCGGGTCTTCCTCGACGCGCATGCGCTGGTGTTGCGCTGGCTGGCCGATGGTCTGGTGGATGGCCTGCGGGTGGATCATGTGGATGGCCTGCGTGATCCCGGCGCCTATTTGCAGCGGTTGCGCAGCCGCGCAGGTGATGCCTGGATTGTCGTCGAGAAGATCATCGAGCCGGGTGAGCGCTTGCCCGCCGAATGGCCGATTGCAGGCACGACAGGCTACGACTTCCTCAACCGTGTCAATGCGCTCTTCGTCAACCCGGCGGCGGAGGGCGACTTCACCTACTTGTACGCCGACTTCACAGGCCAGCCGACCGATTATGTCGCGCTCTGCCGCGAGAAGAAGTTGCTGGCGCTGCGCGAGACACTGGGCAGCGACGTGAACCGGCTGACGGCGCTCTGGCTTGATGTGTGCCAGCGCCACTGGCAGCGCCGCGACTTCACCCGCCATGAACTGCAAGAGGCGCTGCGCGAGGTGATCGCCGACTTCCCAATCTACCGCACCTATATTCAAGCTGATCGGCAAGCAGATCGGCAAGCAGATCGGCAAGCAGATAGACAGGCCGACTCAGTGAACACGACAAACACGGCGGATAGTGAGCCTTCAGCCGGTGTGCGCCCAGAGGATGCGGCGGTGATCGAGCGGGCGCTGGCGACGGCGCGTGAGCAGCGGCCCGACCTTGACACGGCGCTCTTCGACTTCCTGGGCGACCTGTTGTTGCTGCGCGAGACAGGCGACCTGGAGGCCGAACTGGTGATGCGCTTCGAGCAGTTGTCGGGTCCGGCGATGGCGAAGGGAGTAGAAGATACCGTCTTCTACTGCTTCAACCGGCTGGTCTCGCTCAACGAGGTTGGCGGCGATCCAGGCCACTTCGGCGGCTCGGTGGAGGCATTCCATGCGGCGTGCGCCGAGGCGCAGGCGAACTGGCCACTGGCGATGCTGGCCACCTCCACGCACGACACCAAACGCAGCGAAGATGTGCGCGCGCGCATCAACCTGATGTCAGAGATTCCCGACCAGTGGCGCGATACCGTGCGACGTTGGGCCAGCCACAACGACTGGCTGCGTCAGCGTACCCTGGACAGTAGCCTGGGCGATGAACTGCCCGACCGCAACGCCGAATATCTCTTCTACCAAACACTGGTGGGCGCGTGGCCGCTGGACGCTGACCGCGCCGTGACCTATATGCTCAAAGCCGCACACGAGGCCAAGCTCTACACCTCCTGGACGGCGCCGAACGAGGTGTATGATGCGGCGCTGGAAGCATTCGTGCGTGGGGCGCTCAACGATGAGGGCTTCACGGCGGATGTGGCGCGCTTCGTCGAGCCACTGCTGACCCCCGGCTGGATCACCGCGCTCTCCCAGACACTGATCAAGCTGACCGCGCCCGGCGTGCCAGACATCTATCAGGGCTGTGAACTGTGGGACTTGAGCCTGGTGGATCCCGACAACCGCCGCCCTGTGGACTATGAACTGCGCCGCCGCCTCTTGCGCGAACTCGACCAGTTGCCCTCCGCGACCGCGCCGGAGACGATCTGGGAGCGCCGCGCCGAGGGGCTGCCCAAGCTCTGGCTCATCCGCCAGGCGCTGGCGTTGCGGCGTCGGCTGCCACAGTGCTTCGGCGCCCAGGCAACCTATGTGCCGCTCGTAGCTCAGGGCGCAAAGGCGGATCATCTGGTGGCGTTTGCGCGTGGCATAGAGGCTGGTGAGGGGCCGCAGGTGATCACGCTGGCCCCGCGTCTGGCGCTGCGATTGAGTGGCGATTGGGGCGATACGACGCTGACGCTGCCCGCCGGTCGCTGGCGCAACGTGTTGACAGGCGAGGAGATCGCTGGCGGCGAAGATGTTGCGCTGGCAGAAATGCTGCCCCGCTTTCCGGTGGGATTGCTGACATGGGAAGTCTGAAGGAAAGGGATGGGTGGCGCAATGGGAACGCTGCGGGTGTGGGCGCCGGATGCGCGGATTGTAGAGGCGCTGGTAGATGATGGCCCCCCGCCGACTGAGGGTGATGGCAAGGTGACGATGGGGGCGTTGGCCGCGAACGGGCGACGGCTGGCGCTGACGCAAGATACAGATGGCTGGTGGAGGGTAGACCTGTCTGACGCGCCCGCCGAGATCAACTACGCCTTCTGCCTGGATGGCGGTGAGCCGCTGCCCGATCCGCGTTCGCCGTGGCAGCCTGCTGGCGTCTTTGGCCCTTCGCGCACGGTAGATCAAAGCGCCTTCGCCTGGACTGACGATCACTGGCAGGCGCCGCCACTGGCTTCGGCGCTCGTCTACGAACTGCATGTGGGAACGTTTACACCCAGGGGAACCTTTGAGGCGGCCATCAAGCATCTCGATCACCTGGTGGCGCTTGGCGTGACGCATGTGGAGCTACTGCCGGTGGCGGCGTTCCCCGGCGGGCGCGGCTGGGGCTACGACGGCGTGGACCTCTACGCGCCGCTGCAAGCCTACGGTGGACCGCTGGGGTTGAAGCGGCTGGTGGACGCCTGCCATGCGCGCGGGCTGGCCGTGCTGCTGGATGTGGTCTACAATCATCTGGGGCCATCGGGCAATCATCTGGGCCAGTTCGGGCCATACTTCACCGACCGCTACAGCACACCCTGGGGTCCGACGCTCAATCTGGATGGGCCGCGAAGCGATGAGGTGCGCCGCTTCCTTTGCGACAATGCGCTGATGTGGCTGCGCGACTATCACTTCGATGGGCTGCGGCTCGACGCTGTGCATGCGATCCTTGATCTCTCGGCGGTCCATTTATTGGAGCAGCTTGCCACTGAGGTGAAGACGCTGGACGCGCAACTGGGGCGGCGGCTAACGCTGGTCGCCGAGAGCGACCTCAACGATCCTCGGCTGGTGCGGCCCGTGGAGGCGGGAGGCTACGGTCTGGACGCGCAGTGGAGCGACGACGTTCACCATGCGCTGCATAGCGCGCTGACGGGCGAACGCACAGGCTACTACGCCGATTTCGGGCGCCTCGGCGATCTGTCGCATGCGCTACGCCACGCCTATGTGTATGACGGGCGCTACTCGGTGTCGCGTCAGCGACGCCACGGGCGCCCGACGACGGGCTTGCCGGGCTGGCGGTTCCTCGCCTATCTGCAAAACCACGATCAGATCGGCAACCGCGCACGAGGTGAACGCAGCAGCATGTTGCTCTCAACCGGCAAGCTGAAGATTGCGGCGACCCTGATCCTGACTGCGCCATTCGTCCCGATGCTGTTCATGGGTGAGGAGTGGGGCGCCTCGACGCCGTTCCTGTATTTCACCGACCACCAGGACCCGCAACTGGCGAAGGCCGTCAGCGATGGACGCCGCAACGAGTTCGCCGCCTTTGGCTGGGACCCGTCGCAGGTTCCCGATCCGCAGGCGCCGGAGACATTCAATCGCTCGACGCTGAAGTGGGATGAGATCGCGCAGGAGCCGCACGCCAGCCTCTATGCCTGGCATCGTGCGCTGGTGGCTCTACGCCGTTCGCAGCCCGCGCTCACTGACGGACGGCTCGACCATATGCGCGTCTCGTTCGATGAGGATGCGCGCTGGCTGCTGATCGAACGCGGCCCGCTCTGCATCGTCTGCAACCTCGCCGATCACGCGCAAACGATCCCCTTGCCAACCGAGGGCACATGGCATACGCTGCTGGCCTCTGAGACGGAGGGAATCACGCTGGCTGCATCGAGCGTCACCCTGCCAGCGGAGTCGGTGGTGGTGATCCAGGCGTCCCCATAGACGCGCCATGCGGTAGAATGGCGCATGGCGGCATGTACCATGGATACCCCAAACAGGATACCCCAAACAGGATACCCCAAACACAACCGGCGCTGCCGAAGCGAGTGAACCGCACCAACTGGCGCCACGGATTGAGAGTGACCCCGCCATTCTCGGTGGCAACCTAGTGATTCAAGGCAGCCGCCTGAGCGTTGAGGCGCTGCTTGGGCAAATGGCAAGTGGATACAGACGAGCTGATCTGCTCGACGCTTAGCCCTTTCTCACGGAAGAGGATGTTTCTGCCGCCCTCGCATATGAAAACACTCGCTGATTATGCGCCCAGCCCCAGCGCAGATTTGAGCGCGGTGATGGCCTCGGCATTCTTGTCGGCAGGCGCGTTTTGGGCGCTGGCACGTTCGGCTTGCAACTGGGCCACCTGCGCCTGTAATCCTGTCGTTTGCGCCTGCAACGTGGCGATCTGCGTGGTGAGCGCCTGATAATCCTGGCCGATCCAGGTGACGAACACACCCCGTGCCTGTGTCCATGAAAGCTTGGTCAGGCGGAATAGCTGACAGGTTCCCGGGCCCAGACTCGGATTGCCCGGCTCGACTGGATCGGCCCCCGCCTCTGGCGCCAGCGGCCAGTTGTTCGCATCCCACCTGTTGGCGAGGATGTAGTCGCGGAAACCGTGGACCACCGGCACGTTGTTGGGCGCGACGAGTCGCTGCCCGTCGTCATGCCACCCCTGCGGAATCATCATTGCTTGCCCTCCCATCGTGTGCATCTCCACCACCAGCATGCCGCACACCTGGGCGGCCTCAAGTTGCGCCAGCGTATAGGTCACGAGCGCGCCCTGCCGCGCAGCAGTATTATCGCCATCCGCAAAGGCGTAGCGGTCGGCTTCGGGATCACCGCCCAGCGCGGCGACGAAGTGGAAGTGGACGCCTCCCTCGTCCCCCGGCAGCGTGCCTGCGTTGGCAAATTGCAGGATAACTGGTTTGACGCCCGCTTCCTGGCGCAAGATGCCTTTCCAGTCGAAGCTGGCAGGTTGGCTGAAGTCATAACTGATGTAGCGCGCGCCTGCCAGATCGAGATCATGCGCAATTGAGGTCAGTGGTTCAGCGCCGTTCGCATCGGCCCAGCCATGCGCCCGATCGCGGCGCACCAGGTCGCCCAGATGGGCGGCATCGAGTGGTGTTCCCAACGCCACATGCAGCGCGCACAACTCGGCGGTCTGGCCGCAGTCCCCGTGAAATCCTGCCAAAAACTCACTCATTGCGGTGGCATGCGGCAATTCGCGCCATGCCATAGTGGCGCCTCCTCTTCCCCAAGAACAGGCGTCCACCAGACGCCCCTATACAGAGCGGTGTGTCGCCTCATGTTCACGTTCTGAGAAGGCAGCATACCTGACGCACCGGGGGAGCGCCAGCTGACAGTTACGGGCGAGAACAGGCAGTTCCGGTCAACGCCGGACAGGAATCAGAGAAATCGGGGCAAGCAAAGACATTGGCGCCCGGCCCAGCACTCGTATGCCACCAGTGGCAAGTGAAGGGAATGGGCGCCAGCGGAGAATCGTCAACGGGCAATTTCACGCGGCGGACTGTGTGGTTGGGGGCAAGGCGCCATGCGATGATGCGCGTCGCTGCTCATGGCGTCTGCGAATGCTCATCCAGATAGTTGCCAGCAGGTGATAGAGTCCAATCGCCGCCACCAGCATCAGCCCGCCTAACAGCCAGCTTCCCACCACGTCGCTCGGCCAGTGTTCGCCCTCCAGCACTCGCGATGGGCCAATGAACACCAGGAAGTAGACGCAGACAGCGGCCGGCGCCCAGAGCCACACCCGCCAGCCGGGATGCGCCCGCCACTCGGCAATCGCCAGATACAGCAGGAAGCCGTAGAACGCCGTCACATGCGTCACATGGCCTGAAGGGTAGCTATGCAGCCCCAGATGCGCCACCACATGAATCTGCGTATTGTTTGGTCGTGGGCGCGCTACGACTCCATTGAGCGTCACGTTCGCCAGGTCAGCGCCGAAGCCCGCGAATGCCGCGCAGATCGCCGCGCGAAAACGCCGCACCAGTGCCAGCAGAATGATCACCACGATGGCGATGATCCCTGCCGGTTTGGGCCAGTTGGCGTCGCTGGCGAAGTTGATGAATGCGCGCACCTGTGGCTGCTGGATGCGCTGTATCAACTCTTCAATGCCGACATCGCCAGGGAAGGTAGGCGAGTTATGCGCAGCCACCGAAAGCAGCGCCAACGCGATTAGCCCGATCACCCAGAGAATGACTACCACCGCGATGCGGCCCGGTGTCCACCAGTGTCGCGCCTCGGCCTCAGGGGAGCGCTCATCCAGCGGATTGCGCGCATCACCACGGGCTACGTCGTCACCCCCATGCGCGTGGGACTCCGACGATTGATTCTGTCGCTCAGGAGAAAGTGTATCCTGTCGCATGATGCTATGACTCCTTTTCCTTGTGGAACGGCCCACATTCAGGCACAGAAAAATGCCCACTAGTGCGACAAAAGCAACTTATGGGCCAGTGCGTGCTCACGCGCACTATCTGACGGATGCGGTATACTGCCATACCGGCGGCTGGACAAAGCGTGGCGCTGGGCCAAATCGCGTGGGAGTTAGAGGAGCAGAGCGATGGGTGGGACGAGTACGGCGGATGAGATGCATGAAGCGCAGGGCAGGCCAGTGGCGCTGGTGACAGGCGGCTCACGCGGCATCGGCGCGGCGACTGTGCTGGCGCTGGCGCAGCGTGGCTACGACGTGGCGTTGACCTATCGCAACAAAACGTCCCGCGCCGAAACAGTGGCGGCTGAGGCGCAGCAATACGGCGTCAGCGCGCTCACCATCCGCGGCGACATGACCCGCCCCAAGGAGCTGCAACACCTGCTGGCGACATTGCGTGACTGGCGCGATCAGCTTGATCTGCTGGTCCTCAACGCCTCAGGCGGATTGGAGCGTGAGGCGCTGGCCGCTGATCCTGGCTACCCCATGCGCATCAACCGCGATGCGCAGATCGCGCTGGTGGAGGGCGCGCTGCCGCTGCTCTCATACCGCCCAGCAGGCGCCGCGATTGTCTTTGTCACCAGCCATTGGGCGCATCTGTATGGGCGGGCGCAGCAGTTGCCCGTCTATGAGGCGGTGGCGGCTTCGAAGCATGCTGGTGAGGTGGCGGTCCGCGCCCGCCTGCCAGAACTGAGCGCACGCGGGATTCGGCTGCTGATTGTCACCGCCGATGTGGTGGAGGGGACGATCACGCCGCGCCTGCTCGAACGCGCCACGCCTGGGCTGCGCCAGACACGCCAGGATGAGGCAGGTGATCTGCCCACCGCCGAGGAGATGGGAACGATCATCGCCACCGCCGCCACCGATCCCACGCTGCCCACGGATCACCTGATCGTCATCGGCGCCGCGCTCGACGCACTGCCCCGACTGGATACAGCGCAGTAGGCTCCCCCATCCACGCGATCATCCAGACGCAGATGGGCGCCCCTTCGATCATGCCGACGGGATACGGGCCATCCGCCGCGCACACGGCGCATGAGACTTCGTCCGTAGCTAGCCTACCCATCATCGCCAGTGAGATCGCCGCCGTGCCACACATACTCCCGGCGCAGATGGCGGCGGCGCAGCGTGGAGTAGACCTCGACGCCGGTGGGAGTGAAGCCGTCATGCGAGATCGAGGTTTCGTAGATGTCGAGGATGCGCTCGAACTGCCAGCGCACCAACTGATAGTCGCTATTGAGATAGGGCCAGTTGTAGTTCACCACTTCGGGACTCGTATGGAAGCGGCGCCCGGTATCCTCGAAGCTGGTGGCCTTGAGTAGTATGATACGATCTTCGTAGGTTTGCATGCCCTCGGTGTCGCTCTCTACCTGGATGGCAAAGCGCGCATGGACGGCGAACCATTCCCGCTTTGTGCGCTCCCGCTTCCGTGGCGTGCGCTCCTGCGCTCCCTCAGTTGTCCCCGCGATCTGCGTCGTTTCCGCCGCCTGCCCGGCGTTCTCCACCTCCTCCAGCGCAAGCGGCCTGATATGGAACTCGCCGGGAAGCGTCGTTCGCAGGTCCAGTAGCCACAAGAAGGCGCTGGCGGGAACCGAACACTCGAACAACTGATAGGGCAGCCCAAACTTCGAGAGTGAGACATCCTGCAAAGGCACGGCGTCACTGATGCGTTTGAACATATCGGCAAGCCACGCCGCCACTGCCTCGCGCCGCTGTTCTGGCGTCAGCGCATACAGGAATGTCAGGTCAGCGGGATAGAGCGACACATGTGCCCGCAGGTTTCGCCCGCGTAGCTCCATCCAGGCCTGCTCGCCCATCAGCCCGAATCCGCTGAGATACGCTGCCACCTGCCGCAGCGCCTCATCACTCGCCGTACTTCCCGTTTCGTACTGTTCCATCACGCTGCCCCCTTCTGCCTCATCCTGTAGACAACCAGGGGAGCATATCACATCCGCATCAGCGCATGATCTCAGCGACTTCAGGAGCTGTCGCTGGGGCGATGGGTGGGGTGATGGGTGGCGACATCGCGGGAGCATCTTCGCCGCCGATGCGTCCACGCGCCGACTGACGACGCTCGGCAATCGTGACATGCTGGGTTGCAGCGGCCAGCCCGAATATGGGCATGTTCCCGTAAATTGCCTCGTACTGCCCCGGCTGAATCATATACGTCTCGTGGAAGATGCCAACGCTGCCATCCGAACCAACCGCTTTGTAGAATCGCTGCCACGCCTTCAGATGCGGATCATCCTTGCTGCGCGCGAACCGCTCCAAATCCTCGAATGAGCGCCAGTATTGGACGAGCATCACACCACGCCACGAGAGGAAGGTATGCGCTCCCATAAATCCCTTTTCCTGCTGGTGAGTATAGAGCGTGTGGAGCATCGGTCCCATCGCCATCGCTGTCGGTATCCACTTGTGCAGCGCCCACAGACGATTGACGCGCATACCGATGATGAACACCACAAACGGCCCCTCGGCCTGCGCCGTGTAGCGTCCCTTGAAAACCTTTGTCATGCGCCACCTCTTCACTCACCTGTATCATACAGTCTAATTACAACCGTATAACTTGAACTGTCATGTGCGTAATGATATACTTTAGACGATCACATTGTCAAGGGGGAGAGCAGGAACATGACATCTACACATACGCGGCGCTCTGAGCGAGACAGGCGGCTCGAAGGGGATATGAGCAAAGTGGGGGTAGAAGGGGCACAGGCGCGCGAACTGCCGACATCATCGTATGTAATTCTGGGGCTGCTGGCGACCTGCGGACCGCAGACGCCCTATGAGATGAAAAAGCTGGTAGATGGCTCCATCGGCTACTTCTGGGACTTCCCACGCGCACAACTCTATGTGGACCCGGAGCGGCTGGCGCGGCTGGGGCTGCTGGCAGAGCAACGCGAGGCAGAGGGGCGTCGCCGTCGCACGTACTCGATCACAGCGCAAGGCGCCGAGACGTTGCGGCGCTGGCTGCACGAACCGGCGACCCGCGAGGTGGAACTGCGCGATACTGGCCTGCTCAAGCTCTACTTCGGCGGATTGCTCGACCAGAGCGACATCGTGGCGCTGGCGCGGCGCGAGGCCGAGCTGCACCGTCATCGCCTGGCCACCTATGAGGCGATAGCGGCGGAACTGAAGGGCGATCCCACGCTGGCGTTCGCCCTTGCCACCGTGCATATGGGCCTGAGTTATGAGCGGCTCTCCCTCACCTACTGGGACGACATCGCCGCCCATCCGCCAACAGTGGCGCCGGAAGAGGGGTGATGCGCTGACCTCTCTCCCAGTCTCACTCTACGGGCTACGCCTGCTCGATCTCGGCCACCTCATCATCGCTCAGACGGAACGCGCCCGCGCCGATCACGCCATCCACCTGCTGCGCACTGCGCATGCCGACAATGGCGGCTGTCACCGCTGGATTATGCAGCGTCCAGGCGATGGCCACCTCACCTGGGCTGCGTCCGTAGCGCTGGCCAATGGCGCGCAGGCGCTCCACCAGTTGCAGATTGCGCGATAGCTGCGGCTCGTTGAAGTTGCTAGCACGCTTGCGCCAATCGTCGTCGGGCATTTGCTCGATACATTCGCGGGTCATCGCGCCCGTCAACAGGCCCGAAGCCATCGGTGAGTAGACGATCACGCCCATCCCCTGTTGCTGACACCAGGGCAGGATGTCGTTCTCCACATCGCGATTCAGCAGCGAGTAGGGCGGCTGAATCGCGGTGATCGGCGCGATGGCCTGGGCGCGCTTCAGCTGCTCCACGTTGAAGTTCGAGACGCCGATGTAGCGCACCTTGCCCTCCCGCTGGAGCTTCGCCAGCTCCGACCAGCCCTCCTCGATGTCGGGTTCAGGGTCGGGCCAGTGAATCTGGTAGAGGTCAATCACGTCGGTGTGCAGGCGGCGCAGGCTGGCTCACACTCGCGGCGGATCGAGTCGGTTTTGAGGCTCTGCGAGACCTGCCGCTGTGTCTCGTCGTGTGCGGCGCGTGTCTGCATCACCCGCTATACAGCACAGACACCGCAGCAGGCGCGAACGTTCACCGACATGCGAATTCGCGCCGATTTCCTTCTATGGCGTAGAACGCATGGTCGCCGTGTCAGGTGGGGCTGGCTGGATGGAAATGGAGAGGAGATGGATAGAGGTTGGCATGGTTGTTGCGCCCTGCATTGTTGTACAACTAGATCATCTGGTATCTCGCCGCGCAATGCTAGGGAACGTTGGGGAACGCGCATACTCCCTCCCCCTTTGGCAGAGAGCGGCGAATCTACGACGAGTTGTTGGCATGTAGTTGAAAGCAGAGCAGCTAACAGAGCAGCTATGGGAGGCACACACATGGAGCCGATGGACGACGCACAGATGAAGGCCGACGCCGAGGTGCAGAAGGCGCTTGACCCCAACCAGAATATGCCAGGTGGGCAGAGCGGGCAGGGCGCGAGTGATGGCTATGCCAAAGACCCAGTCTGTGGAATGATGGTGGAGAAGGCGACAGCAGAGAACACGCTCAGTTCACCGGTCAACGCCGATATGGAGCCACTCTACTTCTGCTCACCCGAGTGCAAGACGCTCTTCGAGGAGAACCCCAGCCGCTACGGCTACGAAAACTTCTAGGTCAAGCAAGACCACCTACGCAAAAAACCCCTCTCCAGGTGGGAGACGCCTGCATCAGCGCGCTAGCGCGAGCAGTGCGCGTGGAGCGCACAGAGCAGGCGATCCCGAAGGGGAGGGGCCGCGGTAAGGTCGTTTAGTTGGCCCCCTCCCGGAAGGTCTTGGCCAGCGGCACATCTTTGAGCAGCAGTGTCAGCGCCAGCGTGACCCCAGCGATGATCAGCGTCACCCACAAGCCCTGAATGACCCCCACCGCCAGCGCATCTCTGAGCGCATGGATGACGTTGTTGAGCAGCGTCACCGTCGTTTGTGTCACCTCGTGCGTGGCCTGCGCTGTCACCTGCTGTGTCACCTTTGTGGTGATCTGTTGCGTCAGTTGCGCCACTGCCTGCGCATGGCCCGGTCCGGGCGGAATGTGCGCTGACTGCGCCGCCACTTGCTGTTTGATGATCCCCGGCGCCGTCGCCTTGACAATCGCCGGGACACCGTGCGCCACTGCCTCATGCGTCACCCGCGCATACACGCCATCATGATACTGCTGGTTGACGAGTATCTGCTGGTTGGTGGCGACACTGCGGACCGCGCTGTTGAGATAGCCGATATTGGCGATCTTGGGCAGGCTAGTGTTGAGCTGTGCGGTGACGACATTGTTCACGACTGTGCCAATCAGCGCCACGCCCAGCGTCTGGCCGGTCGCCTGCATATAGCGTATGGCGCTGGTCCCCACACCCAGGCGTGTGCGCGGCAGCGCGTTCTGCACCGCCAGCGTCAGAATCGAGAGGAATGATCCCAGCCCGATGCCCGTGATCACCATGTCGCGCCCCATCACAAAGAGGAGGTTGGGATCGCTGCGGTCCACCTGCGTCAACAGGAAGACGCCGATGCACAGCAGCGCCCCTCCCAGGATCGTCACCCACTGATAGCGGCCTGTGCGCGAGACGGCGATGCCGCTCGAAGCGGCCCCCAGCACCAGGCTGATCGTCAGCGGCGTGATCAGGTTGCCGGAGTAGGTGGCCTGCACACCCAATACCCCTTGCAGATACAATGGCAGGTAGATCACCAGCGACAGCAGGATGGCGCCGATGGTGAGCGAGAGCAGCGCCGCCGACGCAAAGACGCGATTGCCAAAGAGCGCGAGTGGCAGAATTGGCTCGGCGGTGAACCGTTCAGCCAGCACAAACGCCGCAAAGAGCGCGCCCGCCGCCACCAGCGCGCCAATCACCTGCGCCGATTCCCAGGGATATGTCTGGCCGCCCCAGGTGAGACCCAGCAGCAAGCAGATCGTCGCCGCACAGGCCAATGCTGCGCCCAGGAAGTCAATCCGGCGGATGGCGGGCCAGCCGACCAGTTGTGAGGTGCGGATGGAGATGTTGGCG
>JBDTAI010000274.1:0-2565 GCA_039924685.1 Ktedonobacterales bacterium | reverse complement strand
CGACGAAGACTTAGCCCAGGAGGGCGAGACTGAGGCTGAAACTGCGGTGGCGCCTGAGACTGTCGAACTGGCCACTGCGCTTGATGCCACAACATCCGCCGATGGAGACAACGCCTCAGCAGCAACGGAGATTTCATCCGCTGTGACATATGCTGTGACACCCGCCGAGCAGCGCCAGCTGGGATTACATGAGCAGCGACTCCAGGCGGTGATGGAGGTGGTGCGGGCGGCAGGCGCGCACTCGCTGGCAGACCTGGGCTGTGGCGAGGGCAGATTGCTGGCGCTGGCGCTGCGGGAGCGCAGTCTGGCGCGCATCTTCGGCATGGATGTCTCATCGGTGGCGCTGGCCCGCGCGCGGCGCCGCCTGCACTATGATGATCTGCCGCCGTCACAGCGCCAACGTATCGAGATCGCCCAGGGGTCGCTGCTCTACCGCGACAAGCGCCTTGAAAACTTCGATGTGGCGGCGCTGGTCGAGGTGATCGAGCATCTCGACACGCCGCGCCTGAGCGCGATGGAGCGCGTGGTCTTTGCCCATGCGCGTCCGCGTCGGGTGGTCATCACCACGCCCAACCGCGAATACAACATCCACTGGGAGGCGCTGGGCGACGAACACCTGCGCCACGGCGATCACCGCTTCGAGTGGACCCGCACCGAGTGCGCGGCATGGGCTGCCCGTGTCGCCGCTGCATATGGCTATAGCTACACCCACACTGATCTTGGCCCGTTAGAGACCGATCAGGAGCACGACATCGGCGCCCCCTCGCAGATGGTGGTGTTTGATCGGCTGGATGGCCCAGTAGCAGGCGACGCGGGTGAAGGTGTCAGCGCCATCGCAGTTGAGCGGCAGCCGGAAACAACGGTGGGTGTGGCGGATGTGGCGGATGCGGTGGACGCGGTTGAGCGTGTGGAAGGGGACGAGACATGAGCGACGAAGGGATCGCAGATGGCGAGGCTGCGGCGCCTGCTGGTCCATCCCGTCGGGCGCGCACGCTCGCCATTCCCGCGCTCTCGCTGGTGGCGCTGATCGGCGCATCGGGGTCGGGCAAGAGCACGTTCGCTGCGCGCCACTTCAAGCCAACCGAGATTCTCAGTTCGGACGCCTATCGCGCCATCGTGGGTGATGATCCCAACGACCAGAGCGTGACCAACGCCGCCTTCGACGCGCTGCATCATATCGCCGGGCTGCGACTCAGGCTGGGCCGACTCACCGTGGTTGACGCCACCAACGTCAAGCCGCAGGATCGCGCGGGATTGATCCACCTCGCCCGCGAGTATGACGTGTTGCCTGTCGCCATCGTGCTCAACCTGGATGAGCGCATCTGCCGTGAACACAACGCCAGCCGCGCCGACCGTCAGTTTGGCGCGCATGTGGTGCGTAACCAGGTGATGGCGCTACGTCGCAGTCTGCGTGGACTGGCGCGCGAGGGCTTCCGCCACGTCTACATCCTCAACACACACGATGAGATCGAGGCCGCGCGCATCGAATATACACCACTCTTCAGCGATCGCCGCAGCGACACTGGCCCATTCGACATCATCGGCGACGTGCATGGCTGCTACGCCGAACTGATCGAGCTGCTGGCTGCGCTGGGCTATCAGCCGGATGAGGTGGCGGGCATGCGGCGCCCTGATGGACGGCGCGCGATCTTCATCGGCGATCTGGTGGATCGTGGGCCACAGGTGGTCGAGACGGTGCGGCTGGTGATGCGGATGGTTGCGACGGGGCAGGCATTGTGTGTGCCGGGCAACCACGATACGAAGTTGCAACGCGCATTGGCTGGACGCAATGTGCAGGTGAAGCATGGGCTGGCCGAGAGTCTGGCGCAGATTCATGCGCTGCCCGACGACGAGCGCGGCGCCTTCAGCCGCGACTATCGCGCCTTCGCCGATAGCCTGATCTCGCATTATGTGCTGGATGCTGGCCATCTGGTGGTGGCGCATGCGGGCATGAAGGAGGCGTATCAGGGGCGCGCGTCGGGGCGTGTACGCGAGTTCGCCTTGTATGGCGAGACGACCGGCGAGACCGATGAATTCGGCCTGCCGGTGCGCGCCAACTGGGCGGCGGATTATCGCGGCCACGCCGCCGTGGTCTATGGCCACACACCTGTTCCCGACGCCACCTGGCTCAACAGCACGATTGACATAGATACCGGCTGCGTCTTCGGCGGGCGGCTGACGGCGCTGCGCTGGCCCGAACGTGAACTGATCAGCGTTCCGGCGCATGCAGTCTATGCCGAGCCGAAGCGCCCATTGACACTGACGGGAACGGGCCAGACGGGTGATGATACGCTGTTACGCATCGAGGACGCGCTGGGCAAGCAGATCATCTCGACGCGGCTTACTGGCAATGTGATCATCGAAGCCGACCGCGCCGCCGCTGCGCTTGAGGTGATGAGCCGTTTTGCGCTCGATCCGCGCTGGCTGATCTACCTGCCGCCCACGATGTCGCCCTGCGAGACGACCAGGGAGCCGGGGCTGCTGGAGCACCCCGCCGAGGCGTTCGCCTACTATCGGGGCCAGGGTGCGCCGCAGGTCGTCTGCGAGGAGAAGCACATGGGCTCT
>JBDTAI010000273.1:0-4970 GCA_039924685.1 Ktedonobacterales bacterium | reverse complement strand
CCTCGAACGCCTCGCGCCGCACCTCACGGTTCTGGTTCTCCAGAAAGCGCGAGCCGTAGTTGCCCTGTGTCAACTGGACCTCGTTGCCGTGCTCATCGTGGATTTTGGGCAGCTTCATATCGGCGTTGTTGAGCATCTCGAAGATGCGCTCAGGCGCCGCGGCCATCTCGCCTGCCTGGGCCAGCAGCGCCTCCATCTCGCTGGTGAGCACATGCGCCCGCTGACGATTGATCTCGTCGAGTTCGTGGCGGTAGACAGCCAGCTTCGGCTCCTCGGCCAGATAGGCGTCAATGCGCTCTTTGGGCAGCGCCAGAATCTCCGGCGTCATATAGCTGGTGGCTGTGTTGAAGTCGTTGGCGAGCGTCACCGCGCGGTCGGCGAGCGCCTGATAGCGGCTGTTGGCGCTATCTTCGTGCAACCGCATATGCGCGTAGACAAAGAGGCGGCCCAGCCGCTCGGCGACCTCATCGCGCTTTGTCATCGCTTCGAGGAAGACCGCCGCCGATTCGTCCAGACGTCCCTCATAGGCAGCGACACCAGGCAGCAGCGCGGCAACCTGCGTAAACTCCTCTTCCCAGGCGGCGTCGGAGGGAAAGATGCTTTCAAGGTTCCAGGTCAGCTCGGTGGGTACTTCGGTGCGCTTGGGCAGCGCCTGCGCGGTGGTCACGACGGCAACTCCTCTAGTGTGGCTATTGGCGAATGCTGGTACTGCGTCTTGAGTATGTAATAGTGACGCATCGGCGGCATTTTCGGCCGCGACGACACGACGCTTCGACGACACGACGCTTCTCTGTAGTGTATAACATTGGCGTGGGATGTCGCGCGATGGGGATTGGGCGCTCTGCAACTGTGTAGTGGCGTCTGGCGGACGCTCTTGTACCCATTGGGGCGGCGCCCTCGGTCTTGAAAGGCCGAGGGCGCCGGAAGGAGTCATATTTTCATGCGGCTGACACGCTATGACGACGTGCGGATGTTCTATGACCGCGCTGGCGACTTTCTGGAGGCGCATGAGGCGGAACACAATCTGCCGCTGGGCATCTGCGGTTCGCTGCTGCGCCAGCCGGACGCCTATGCCGACACCTACTTCACGATTGTTGACGATGGCGACACTGGTGACGGTGTCGTGATCGCTGTTAGCCTGCGAACGCCGCCGCACAATCTTGTGCTTTCGCTGATCGAGCCGGGGTCAGCACTGAACGAGGCGTTGGCGCTGATTGCCCGTGACGCGCAGACGATGTATGGCGCGCTGCCCGGCGCGCTGGGAACGACGGCGATCGCAGCGGCATTCGCTGCACAGTGGCAGGCGCTGACGGGCGTATCTTACGAGATTGCTATGAAGCAGCGTATCTATAAACTGACACAGGTGATACCGCCCGCGCAGCCAGTCACAGGCGCGTTCAGATACGCGACCGAGGCCGATATTCCCACGCTGACGCCCTGGCTCACTGCCTTCGAGATCGAGTGCGGTGTCTCGGCGAACGATGCGCCAGAACAGTATATCCGCAGCAAGCTCACGGCGCCCGACAACGGCCTCGTCGTCTGGGAAGATGGTGGCAAGCTCGTAACAATGGTGGGCTATGGTGGCCCCACGCCACATAGTGTCCGCATCGGGCCAGTGTATACGCCGTCTGAGGCGCGTGGTCGGGGCTACGCCAGCGCATGTACCGCTGCCGTCAGCCAGCGATTACTTGATGAGGGCTGGCAGTTTCTCACACTCTTCACCGATCTCGCCAACCCTACCTCCAACCATATCTATCAAGCCATCGGCTATGCGTCAGTCTGCGACGTGGATATGTATAACTTCTCGCAACTCAAGGGGTGATAGTAAGATCACTGAGGTTGGTGAAGTTACCGCTCCCATGAGTCGCGCTCCTCGCGTAGATACTCGTCAACGTCTTCCGCTGTCTTGAAGACCAGATGCCCCGGCGCTTCGTTGAGGATGTCTATCGCGCGCCGCCGTTGCGGTTGCTCATGTTGTTGCTCCGTTGGCTGATCCTGCTGCTCCACCTGTTGTCCTGCATGCTCTGGCTCGATGCTGATAGAGACGCGCTGCCCCGGTTGCAGTTCCGGCGCGCTGATCTCGATCTTGCCATCCAACCCGACCACAGCCTCCCGATGAATCACGACACCCATGTGTCTGTCACCGCCCGCCTGTATCGCTCACGATGCGCTGCTGGCATGATACAACCCTATGGCGCCGCTTTCTCCGTCGGCGCTGGTTGGCAATGGTTGTCGTTGGGATGGTAGACTGACTTTAGAGACCGATAACCATCTACCCAGCGAAGGAGAAAGCGATGGCCAGCGGCGCGGAAAACGGGAGCCAGCAGAAGCCGGTGATTATGGGGCAGTCACACTCCCTGAGCGATGAAGAGGCCGAGAGCATCACACAGATGATCCTCGATGCGCAGCAGTCATCGCGCCAACTGACGATTCCCCAGGAGGATTTGGACGCGCAGGCGACAACACAGATGGCCCCCAACGTGGCGCGGGTCGTCAACGCAAGCCATGTGCGCGACATCCTCAACAAGTTCAACCGCGACTACCTCTATGGCCTGGGGCGCTTCGACGAGTACGACAAGGGACTGTTGCTCAAATGGGGCGACGGCTACTCGCGCAAGCACATCTGGATCACCGTCGAGGGTGACAATCTGGTCTTTGCCACCAACCATGAACGCAAGTGCGCCAAGCCCTATTGCCAGGGCGGCGCGCATGTCTTTACACCCGACATGTGGCATAACACGCGGCTGATCAATGAGGAACTGGGCGAGCAGTTCCGCCGCCCGATCTACGAGCGATCCGACGACTGAGGGTAGGACCGGATGCTCTCGGCCTTGAAAGGCCGGAGCGCGCGACGATACAGGACCGACATTCCTGGCAGATGGCGGCGTAAGAGGGAAGTGATGATGGCTGGCGACGATGTGACGACTCAGTGGGCGCTGCTGCTCGACACCGACCTCTTCTTCGTCGTCAAGGTGACGGAGACGCTGAAGCATGCAGGGTATGCGGTCCGCACGGTGCGCCGCGCCGAGGAGTTTGCGCGCTGGCTGGCCGAAGAGCCGCCAACAGTGGCGCTAGTGAATACGGCGGCACGTGGGGTAGACTGGGAGACGGCGATCCACGCGGCGCAGGTGGCTGGTGTTCCCGTCGTCGCATTTGGTCCGCATGTAGACCTCGCTACGCAGGCGGCGGCGCGTGAAGCAGGCGCTACGCGTGTCATCAGCAACTCAAAGTTGGCGAGCGATCTCCCTGCCATCCTGGCGCGTACACTCAATCGCAACCATGCAGACACAGGCGCCGAAGATGCGGAAGTCGTCTAACCGCTACAGAGCGACGAACGTTCCCCGTCCGTACAGGCGCGGCTCTCGTCGCCGCAGGCGCTTAGGAGCAGGTCTACCCGCTGGCCGGCCGAAACATACACATAACAGACAAGCAGGAAGGGATCAACACCCATGAGCACACCAGAACAGTGGCATGAACTGGCGCAACAACTGCGCGTGGACAGCATTCGCAGCACCACGAAGGCTGGCTCCGGCCATCCCTCATCCTCGATGTCAGCGGCGGACCTGATGGCCGTGTTGATCAGCGACTATCTGCGCTACGACTTCCAGCAGCCCAAAGACCCGCGCAACGACCATCTGATCTTCTCCAAAGGGCATGCGGCGCCGCTGCTCTACTCAATCTATAAGGCGACGGGTGGCATCTCGGATGAGGAGATGATGACGCTGCGCCAATTTGGCAGCCGCATCGAGGGGCATCCCGTGCCGCTGCTGCCCTATGTGGATGTGGCGACCGGCTCACTGGGCCAGGGACTGCCGATTGGTGTGGGTGTGGCGCTGGCAGGCAAATACCTCGACAAGCTGCCCTACCACGTCTGGGTGGTGCTGGGCGATAGCGAGATGTCCGAAGGCTCGATCTGGGAGGCGCACGAACTGGCTGCCCATTACAAGCTGAACAACCTGATCGGCATCCTCGACATGAACCGGTTGGGCCAGCGTGGCGAGACGATGCTCGGCTGGAACGCCGACGCCTACGCCGCCCGCGCGCGCTCTTTTGGCTGGCACGCCATCGAGATAGACGGCCACAACCTCGATCAGATCAACAGCGCCTATGCCGAGGCAACGCGGCAGACCGATCAACCGACGCTGATCATCGCTCATACCATCAAGGGCAAGGGCTTTCCGGAGATCGAGAACCAGAATGGCTGGCACGGCAAGGCGCTACCGCCGGACATGGCCCAGCGCGCCATCGCTGGTCTTGGCGGTGAGCGGCACATACTCGTGCAGGTCCACAAGCCGGAGGGCAGCCAACTGCCGCCGCAAGCGCACAAGGAACCTGTGCAACTGCCAACTTACAAGCAGGGCGACTCAGTAGCGACGCGCTCGGCCTATGGCGACGCGCTGAAGGCGTTGGGCGCGGCGCGTAGCGATGTGGTGGCCGTGGACGGCGAGGTGAGCAACTCCACCTACGCCGAATACTTCGCCAAAGCCTTCCCCGACCGTTACTTCGAGCAGTATATCGCCGAGCAGCAACTTATATCCTCGGCGGTTGGCCTGAGCGTGCGCGGCTATACCGCCTTCGCCTCGACCTTCGCCGCCTTCTTCTCACGCGCCTATGACTTCATCCGCATGGCCGCGATCTCGCGCGCCAACCTGCGCCTCTGTGGCTCGCATGCGGGCGTCTCCATCGGCGAAGACGGCCCATCGCAGATGGCGCTCGAAGACCTGGCGATGTTACGCGCTGTGCATGGCAGCACGGTGCTCTATCCCAGCGACGCCAATCAGACAGCACGACTGGTCGAGACAATGGCCGACCTACCGGGCATCTCCTATCTGCGCACTACCCGCGAAAAAACACCAATCCTCTATGGCGCTGACGAGCAGTTCCCGGTCGGCGGCAGCAAGGTGGTACGCCAATCCGACGACGACAAGGTGACAGTGGTGGGCGCAGGCATCACACTGCACGAGGCGCTC
>JBDTAI010000272.1:0-10954 GCA_039924685.1 Ktedonobacterales bacterium | reverse complement strand
AGTTACAAACCCAGCACGAGCGGATGCGCTCCGCAACATTGCTCCCCTGGTGGCCGAAGCGCATCAAGAAACGCCAGGGACCCAGACGGACCTAGTATGAGAAGATGCTTTGCTGCCGAAAGCTCGGCCCAGGCGCGTTGTTCATCGCCATAGCGTCGAGCAAATGACGCTGCTTCGACGCCAGTAAACGCGAGACTAAAGAGAGCGCCTGCCGCGTGATAATACACGCGCTGACGTTCACTCAACCGCATTGCGTAGGCATATTCACCCTGCTCGCTGGCGAGTGATGCCAGATTGCCTAGCGCATGTGTGAAGGCGCCTTTCTGTTCGGCAATCGCAGCAGCCTCTTCCCAGGCGCGTCTCGCAGGGGCATACTCACCAAGATAATAGTGCATCAAACCCAACTCATCGAGCCAACACACTATCTCCTTGTAGTCGGCAAGCGCCCGCGCGGCCTGCACAGCGTATTGCATCACCTGCCTGCCGATATTAGCAGTCGTGACCCGCAACAGTGAAGGCGCTATGCCTGCGACCAGGCGGAGCGTAAGGGTATGCTGCTCTGTTTGTCCTGTCTGCTCGACTGCTGCTAGCAAGACCTCTGCCTCACGTTCGAGGACGCCATCATCATTTGCATGTTGAGCAACATAGGTCAAAGCGTAGGCTAGTGTGCGTTGTCGGGCTGCCTCGATGACGGCAGAGTCCAGGCGTTGAAATCGCTCTGTGGCAGCGGCGCGCAGCAATGGGTGGAAATGATAACGTACTGCTGTTCCTGCCCACCGAAGCAGAAGTTCAACCTGTGTCTTGGTTTTACAGGAACAGGAAACGCCAGTATTCTTGGCGCAACGACCCTCTCGCGGAGCGCATATGGATACTATTCGCCCACGAAGGATTGTATTCCTTTTGTGAGCGACGGCTCGCTACGGGCAAACGGGGCGAGTATCAACTTCATCGCCGTTGGGCAGTACTGTGCCAGCACAGACCAGGCCCACTACCTGTATGTGTTCACAGGTGGAACAGGAAAATATGCCCATGCTGAGGGGGCAGGCACTATTACGGTTCCCTATACCGGTCAGTTTGAGCCGGAGATCTGGAGCGGCACGCTTGACATATCATAGCGTTTGCCAGAGCTACAAAAAGAGAGGTTGTCCCTAGCTGCACCACCTCGCCCGCAGGGTTGCACTCGCTACAGGCGCATGAATCATTATAGCGGATGCGGCTCCTGCTTTCTATAGTATGTGCGTTTGGAGCGACGTTATAACAATCCAGGCATTGTGAGGTCTGTCGCGTTACGGCTCGATGGGCTCGCCGTATTCGTTGTATTCGAGATAGACCACGTCGCGCACATATGGATGCTGGCGCAGCCGTTCGCAAACATCCGCCTCGTGGCCGGGACGCACCCGCGCCAGAAAGCCGTGTTTGCGCGGGATGAGGCGCATCGGCTGGGCGTTGCTGGCGGCGAGCAACCGCTGCGCCTGCCCGACCGTCACCCCCTGGCGGAAGAAGATCGCGACACGCCCCGGCCCCAGGAAAGGCGCTTGCTGGCGGACGGGGTTGCCCTCGAAGCGATCAACGATACCTTGCGCCGCATGTTCCATCTGATCGTGAATCCGCTTGAAAGTCGGTCCAGCAGCGTTCTGGGCGCGTCCTGTCAGACCGCGCGCTGAGGCGGCGAGACGGCCAAACACATCGCCCAGCCGCGATGTGGGAGTTGGCTCATAGGCGGGGATGGGGTGCGTGCCGCTGGCCCGCGCCTCGTGCTGATAGCGCAGCGCGCTTTGCATGCCGGGACGCAGATCACCCCACCATTGACGCACGGTGTCCGCCACCGATGGCGATACTCCCGAATCGAACTCACCTGCATCATGCGCGGCGCGGTGACGACGTAGTTCCTGGAAGCGTTCCATGCGGGGGTTGGGCAGCGCCGCTTTGGGAATGCCCGCCGGTGGTGTTGGCGGCATCGGGCGGCCCTGTGGTGAGGCGAGGCGTGGTCCACCAGCCAATGGAGACGACGTGAGCGGCGGTCTGCCAGTTGATGGGGGAAGCGCCGCTTGTGGTCGCGCTGGCGCTTGTGGTCGCGGCGGCGTGGGTGTTGGTGGCGCATCGGGAGCAGCGTTCTGCGGCGCCGGCCGTGGCGGCCACACGGGCTGTGCCTGCTCGCCAGTATCCAGGTACGACGGGCGGGGTGACTGAAGCATCTGTGGCGTCATCTGCACAGTAGGTTGATCGGCGACCGACCACTCATCAATCTCGTCGGCAATGCCAGCGGCGACAGGAGGGTATGTCGGCTCTACCGGCGCGTGTGGCGCACGTGGCGCGTGTGGCGCAAGTTGCTGTGGTGGCGTTGTGTCGCTCACAGGTGTGGAATCGCCGGGCCCTGAGCCACTGCTGCGTTCTGCCGGGCCAACCGGACGCGAGACGGCGCTGGCAAGCGTATTCCACCTCGGACGCGAGGGTGAGTCGCTGGCAGGCGCCACTTGGCGGATCATGGTGGCGTCGCCATCGTCCTCGCCATCGTCCTCGCCATCGTCCTGAGCTTCGTTTCCGAAGGTCGGCGCGGGGTTGGTGTATGAGTCTTCCTCGGTCCCTATGGCAGCAGCGGCGCTGATTGGTGGAGTGCTCTCAGTCGCTTGCTGAAGACTATCGTCGGCGGCGTCGGCATTCAAGGCAGTTTGTGTGTTGTCGGCGCCGATGGCAGGGAGTGGACGGGTTTCAGGAGCACGAGTGTTCACTGTCTCCGGTTGCACCAATTGTGTATCCGCGGCTGTATCAGGAGTCGCCGCCCGTCCCGCATCTTTTGATTTGCCGCGTGTCGCCATAGTCTACCCCGCTTCCAACCTTCACCTTCAGCGTTTTCGGTATGTTCGGTATCCAAGAGCGTACTTTAGCATACACGCTGCTGTGTTGGCCCGTCTATGCCCGAAAGTCACCTCGCCGCTGATGTATTGCGCGATCTGCGCCTTCAGCAGCCATACGCGCGATTGGGAGAAATATCCTATTGCTGTTGAGGGATGGTTCTGCTTGCCAGAGGCACGCGGGCTGCGCCAGACTGGACGCTTCAGTGATACGGTGGTCGCGTGCCAGCCGGGCGTGTCACAGGGCAGCAGATTCATCAGGCGGGATAGTGGCGCTTACCAGCTTTTCTTTGAGCGGGCCTTTGAGCGGGCCTTTGAGCGGGCCACTGTAGCTGTCGGCGGGCGCAGACGTTTTGACGGTGAGGTAGGTATCGAGCATCTGCGCGGCGCGCACTGTCACATCGGGTCGCAGCGCGTAGTAGGTGAGGCGGTCGCGGTCATAGAGCGTCACCAGGCCAGCGGCGCGCAGCCGCACCATATGGTGTTTGGTGGTCGCTTTGGTAAGTCCCAGTCGCTCGGCAAGCTCGGTCAGATACATTTCGCGTTCGGCCAGCAGCCGCAGGATGCGTAGGCGTGTGTCGTCGCCAAGCGCCTCGAAGAAGCGCAGAATCTCATCACCCGGCGCGTGTGGATCAACCCATTGCGCGTCCGCTTCGGGTCCGGTATATTCGATGGGCGCGCAGAAGGTGAGCGTGCCACGCCAGAAGTGGTAATAGACGGCGGGACGGCAGAAGTAGCTGGGCGCGAAGATGATGCGCCGCAGCCCTACAGGCCGCTCCCACTGCACGCCACGCATCGCCAGTTCGATGAACGGCTCTGGCTGCATCTCGGCGTGACGGCGTTCAAGCGCCTCGGACTCGCGCTGCAAGAGTGGCGTCAATCGTGGCTCCTCATCCGCAAAGACGGCTTCATACCAGACACGCAGCGCCGAGACCAGCGCCGCGCGGGCGCCTTCGAGGTCACTCAACGCGGCCAGCACGGTTTGCCGTGTGTCTTTCGCGTAGAAGTCAAGTAGATAGCGCACGGCTGGCCCAAGCTGGGCATCTACCGAGATTGAGGCCGATCCCTCAGCCAGCGCCTCGCGGAGCGCCGTCAGCCACTCCATCCCCAGGCTTTCCTGGTCCAGCAGCACCTCGGCCAGTTGTGGCAGGGACAGTTCCGCTAGCCACTCGAGGAACTGTGGCGCTTCACGCGGTTCGGGACACTGCCAGACGAGCGAGATCAGTGTGGCGCGTAGCGAACCAGGGCGACCATCGCCGAGTGCGCGGCCCAGGGTATCGAGCGCTTGTGGATCACGCGCCTGGCAGCGCGCCCGCGCCGACTCGATCCAGTCGTGGCCAACGTCATAGTCAGCGTAGGTGTCGTCGGTGGAGGCGAGCGAGACATGCAGGCTCAAGAGAAAGTCATAGGTCGGACAGGCGATAATCTCGAGATCCGGCGCATGGCCGCGTCGCAGATCGACGGCGCGTGGTGGCGTGGTCGCGCGCGCCTCCGCTCTTGTCTCCCCGCGGGCCTCAGCGTGGGACTCTTGCCGTGTGTCCTGTCGAGTCTCCGAGCGCATGTCCGGCTGTGTGTTCAAGCGCATTCCTCCCGCCTGTCCTGTGCGCGGCGGCCCCAGCGCCTCCGCTGCGCTCCCAAACGTGGTTGTTTTCTGTCAGCACGATGATACCACGCCTGGCAGCATACGTCGAGAGCAAGCGAATCCACCTGCCTGTTGAGGAAGAGGTGGTGCGAACATATCAATTTGCCTACCCGACGACGTTGAGCAGCTTGCCGGGGACGTAGATCACCTTGCGGACAGGGCGACCAGCGAGCGCCGCCTGCACCTTTGCGCTGGCAAGCGCCAGTTCGCGCGCCTCATCTTCGCTGATGCCGGGCGCAGCCTCCAGCTTGTCGCGCAGCTTGCCGTTGACCTGCACCACCACCGTCACTCGTTCGTCCACCGTCAGCGCCGGATCGTAGCCCGGCCAGGATTGCGCATGCACACTGTCGGCATGCGCCAGACCGTGCCACATCTCCTCACCGATGAAGGGCGCCATTGGGGCCAGCAGCAGCGCCAGCGTCTCCAGCGCAGCGGTGAAGCGTGGATCATTGGTAACGGCCTTGTCGTCGTCGCGGGCCTTGTTCAGTCCGTTGACGAATTCCATCAGCGCTGCCAGCGCCGTGTTGAAACGCAGGTTGCGGTAGTCCTCGGTGACGCGCGCGATGGTGCGATGGCGCAGCCGCTTGACTCCCACGCCTGCCGCCACCTCGACCTGTGCGCCCGACGATTGCTCATCCAGATAATCGCTGTAGAGCGCCCAGACGCGGTTGAGGTAGCGCGAGACGCCCTCGATACCCTGGTTGTTCCACGGTCCACCTTGATCGAATGGTCCCATGAACATCAGATAGGCGCGCACTGCGTCGGCGCCGTAGCGGCTCACCACACTGTCGGGCGCGATCACATTGCCACGCGACTTCGACATCTTCTGGCCGTCCGGTCCCAACACCGTCCCCTGATGATACAGTCGCGTGAATGGCTCTTCGAAAGCCAGCAGCCCCATATCGCGCAGCGCCTTGACGAAGAAGCGCGCATAGAGCAGGTGCATTACGGCATGCTCCGCGCCGCCGATGTACATATCCACTGGCAACCATTTTGCCACCTTGTCAGCCGCCCACGCCTGCGTTTCGTCGTGCGGATCGGCGTAGCGCAGAAAGTACCAGGATGAGCAAATGAAGGTGTCGAGTGTATCGGTCTCGCGGGTGGCGGGCTTGCCGCAGATTGGGCAAGTGGTGTGCAGGAAGCTTGGATCGTAGCGTAACGGCGACTCGCCGGTGGGCTTGAACTCGGCCTCGTCGGGCAGCCGCACCGGCAGATCGTCCTCTGGCACGGCAACCTCGCCATGCTCCGGACAGTAGATGATTGGGATCGGCGCGCCCCAGTAGCGTTGGCGGCTCACCAGCCAGTCGCGCAGGCGATAGTTGACTGTGGCCTTGCCTGCGCCGATCTCTTCGATATATTGGATGAAGGCATTGACCGTCGCCTGGCTATCGGGCAGGCCATTGAACTGGCCGGAGTTGATCACGTGGCCAACATGTGGCGCCGCCTCGCTCATGGCGTCTGCGTCCAGCGACCCAGTCTCATCCTGATAGACCAGGCGGATCGGCAAGCCGAAGGCGCGGGCGAACGTGAAGTCGCGCTGGTCGTGCGCGGGAACGCCCATCACGGCGCCGGTCCCATAGCCCATCAGCACATAGTCGGCGATCCAGATCGGGATGCGCTCGCCGCTCACCGGATTGAGCGCATACGACCCCAGCGGCACGCCGGTCTTGGGGCGCGCTTTGTCGGCGCTCATGCGCTCGATCTCGCTCTCGTGGCTGGCCTGCTCGATATATGCCCGCACGGCGTTGCGCTGCTTCGGCGCCGTCAGCTTTTCCACCAGTGGATGCTCAGGCGCCAGCAGGAAGAACGTCACGCCATAGATCGTGTCGGGGCGTGTGGTGAAGACGGAAATCTCGATGGTTTCGGCGTGATCCTCGCTGGATCGCCTGCCTCCATCGCGCGTCTGCGTTTTGGGTGGAACGATGGCCTTGAAGCGCACCTCTGCGCCCTCGCTGCGCCCGATCCAGTTGGTCTGCATCAGCTTGGTTTTCTCAGGCCAGTCCAGTCCCTCGAAGTTCAGCAGCTCGTCGGCATATCTGGTGATGCGCAGCAGCCATTGATCGATCTCGCGTCGCTCGACGAGTGTGCCACAGCGTTCACAGGCGCCGCTAACCACCTGTTCGTTGGCGAGCGTGGTGTTGCAGGTCGGACACCAGTTGGCGGGCGCTTTAGTGCGATAGGCCAGCCCCTGTTTGTAAAATTGCAGGAAGACCCACTGAGTCCAGCGATAGTAGTCGGGCAGGCAGGTGACGACCTCGCGGTCCCAGTCCCAGGCAGCACCCAGCTTGCCCAGTTGCTTGCGCATGTTGGCGATGTTGTCGAGCGTCCACTCACGCGGCTGGATGTTGCGTTTGATGGCGGCGTTCTCCGCTGGCAGGCCAAAGGCGTCGAAGCCGATGGGCTGCATGACGTTGTAGCCGTTCATGCGTTGGAACCTGCCAAAGATGTCGGCGCCGGTATAGTTGTACCAGTGGCCGATGTGCAGATCGCCGGAGGGGTAGGGGAACATGACGAGGTTGTAGAACTTGGGGCGCGGATCGTCGTTGCGCGCGGCGTAGGCATCTTGCCCAGCCCAGCGCGCCTGCCAGCGTGCCTCTATCTCAGTTGGTTGGTATTTGCTGCGCGCCATATGTGCGTACCCTCTCCATCGGTGTAGATGCCGCCAATGCCGGAATCGACTGTCTGATCGAACGGGCGGTGTGGTGTGTAGTTGTATTGTGCCACAGATTTGTGGCTGCTGCCGGGAAATCGCGGCCATCAATGGCCGACGGACGCGACGGGATGGGGTCAGATGTCACTTGTCCATCCCTCACCGACGCCACTTGGCGCTGCAGTTTGGCCGCCAGACAGCAAAAAGCCTTTCGCCCGGAATGTGGGTGAAAGGCCGCGCTGCCATACATGTTGGGATTAGGTATGCCTGGGTGGACCTGAGGGGGTTCGAACCCCTGACCTTCTGCATGCCATGCAGACGCGCTCCCAACTGCGCCACAGGCCCATTGCGCCGACCGTCTTCACAATCGGCATAAGCATAGTACCATACGACAACGAGAAACGCAAGGGTCGGATCATGCTGAGGTTGGGGCTTCTCGTGAGAGGTGTTGTGCCTGTTGCTGGCCATGTGGCGTGAGTTGCCACCCCTCTGGCGTTGCGCGCAGGTCGCCCCGTGTCACCAGCTCCTTGGTGGTATCGTCGAGTTCGTGCGCTGTCAGCAATGCAGACGCAAACAGCTTCAACTCCGATGCTGGCGCAACGGCGTCGTGATGGGCCGCCGCCACGACTGCCACCGTAAGCAGCAGCGTCGCCGCCGCGTCCCATGTGTTATCAGGGCCATCAAAGCCATCAGGATGGTCCGACTCATGAAGCAGATAGTCGCGCAACACAACGGCCTCATTTTCCTTCGTGTCGCGTGCGCCATAGACGAGCGTGATCGTCGCGGCCCCGGCAATCCCCTGTAACTCGGCCAGCAGTATCTGACGCAGCGGCGCCAGCAACTCGCGGCGATACTGTTCGACAAACCCATCCCATCGGTCAGGCTGATGGTCGAACCAGATCCGAAGTTCACTGCTGGGTCCAAGTTCCTTCATCCAGGCGGCAATACCGGCAGCTTCTTTGGAGATGCCACGCGCCCACAAACGATCTACGAGCACGCGTGTCCCATCACTTGGCTCAGGCTTCTCATAGATTCGCTTGATCGCTACGCGCACATCATGCTCTGCCATAAGATACGCTCCTGTCTCCACTCGCCTGCCCGTCGTCGCCACTGGAGTACTGCTTTCCGTGAGATGTTCCAGTGGTGTGTGCACTGAGTGAGCATGTCGTCGGCAGGCCTCTGCCTGTAACGTATCATAAATGAGCCAGCGGATGAATTCAACTCGCTGGATTATGGCGCAAAGCCCGCCTGCGCGGATTGGCGATGATGTGCAATCATGTCATAGTGTTGATACCTGACGTTTTCGTATATTGTCCTGTTTCCACAACTGAGGACGCCGATGACCAATAACACCTTTTCAGCCGACGACCGACCGTTGAATGGCATACAGATCGTGTCGCTGGCGTTGAATATACCCGGACCCGTTGCCGCTAGCCGGTTGCGAGAGCTAGGGGCGACCGTGCGCAAGATCGAGCCACCAGCAGGCGATGCGCTTGCGGCGGCAAGCCCTGCCTGGTACCGCGAGTTGCATGCCGGAATGGAGGTGGCCCGGCTCGATCTGAAGGTTCCACAGCAGCGCGCCCAACTCGATCAACAGCTGGCTGCGGTTGATGTGTTGCTCACAGCGCAGCGCCCGACCGCGCTGGAACGGCTGGGGCTGGGATGGAAGCGCATCCACACGCAGTTCCCGCGTTTGTGTCATGTCGCGCTGGTCGGCGAGGGTGGCGCGCGCAGTGATGCGCCAGGTCATGATCTGACGTACCAGGCGCACGTGGGGCTGCTACGACCACCACAACTGCCGAACACGCTACTGGCCGATCTCGGCGCCGCAGAGGCGTTGGTGAGCGCGACGCTTGCTTTGCTGCTTGCACGCGAACGTGGGCACGGCGTGGGCTATCGTGAAGTGGCGCTGGTGGAGGTAGCGCGAACATTCTCGCCGACGCTGCGCTATGGATTGACAGTGCCAGATGGGCCGCTGGGTGGCGGCTCGCCAAACTATAACCTCTACCAGACCCGGCAAGGATGGGTGGCGCTGGCGGCGTTGGAGCCGCATTTCTGGTCAGCCATCGAGCGCGCCTGTGGTCGGCAATCACCTACGTATGCTGACCTGCAAGCCTTCTTCACCAGCCGCACTGCGCAGGAATGGGAAGCATGGGCGGCTGAACACAATGTGCCGCTGGCTGCGGTGCGTGAAGTTGAAGATGCATCATGGTGATGCATCACCGTGATGCCTCGAACAGCGCCTGCTATTCAGGCGAGATTTTTCCTATAGTCTGGAACTACGGTCAAACTGTACCAAACAGTGAGGATCATTGGGACCGAATGTGGCGCAACTTGCCCACGCTGAGTTCGTCACTGCCAACTGCTTCTATCGGCGCGATGCGCTGGCGGAGGTCGGTGGCTTCGACGAATGCTTCGAGGTGGCGTGGCGTGAAGATAGCGATCTGAACTTTCGCCTGTTGCAGCTTGGCGTTCGCCTGATCCATGTGGATACGGCGGTAGTGACACATCCTGTGCGTCCCGCGCAGTGGGGGATCAGCCTGCTTCAATAGCGCAAATGCCAGTATAATGCGCTGCTTTACAAGAAACATCCGGCGCTGTATCGTAGGCACATTCAGGCGGCGCCACCGTGGCGCTACTATGTGACGGTCGGCGCACTGGTCGTTTCGTTGCTGGGCGTCCTCAGCGGACGGCGCACGCTGACACTGGCGGGCGCTGCGTTGTGGCTGTGGCTCACCTCCACGTTCAGTCTTCGTAGATTACACGGGACAAGCCGCGCGCCGAGGCACATAGCTGAGATGGCGCTCACCTCGGCGCTAATACCGCCCCTGGCGATCTACTGGCGATTGCGCGGCGCATTACGCTATCGTGTCTGGTTCTGGTGACGTATTTTGCTTCGTTGTCAGCAATGGAATATCGCCTTACTGCGCTCTTGGACATCCCAGATGTGCTGTTGCCGGAAGATCGTATTCCCCGGCGCGATCACTACCGTCCGCACCTGCTCACCGTCGCATCCAGTCGCCATTTCTCGGTGATAGCGCTATTCTGGCTGCCTGGACAGATGACCTCAATTCACGATCACATCTGCTGATGCGTGGTCGGTGTGCTGGAAGGCGTCGAACGCGAACAGCGCTTCACTCTGCGGCAGGATGCAGCGGGCGGGCGTTGGCGGATGTCGGTGGCGGACATGCTGGTTCAGCCGGGTGAGATTTCGCGCCTGACCCCGCCGGACGGGAACATTCATCAGGTGCGCAACGGTGGCGGGAATCTCGCCATCTCGTTGCATGTCTATGGCGCCGACATCAGCGTCTGTGGCTCAATCGTCAACCAGTGTTTTGATGATTTGCCGCTGCGCACAGCATCAGATATGAAGCGCGGCCAGCCTGTCGGCTGGCGACGCGCCTAGCTGGGTAAGTCGTACTTGCGTCTACCCACTCAACCTGCCATACACGCATAGAGCTGCTGGCCGGTGCTGGATCCCGACGAGGACCACGCGCTCGGCGGCACAACGCCACAGTTCTGCTCCACCCAGCGCACGGCGGTGTTGCTATTGCCGTTCGGTCCGCCGACATTGATCACTGAGCCGGATGTGCTGCTGCGGGTATTGCCATCATTGAGCAGGAAGTAGCGCACGGCGCCGTTCTGAATCAGTGTCTGCAATTGCGCCGTCGTCAGGATCGGATCGGTTCCGGTGAATCCGCCGAGCGCCATCACCGCTTTGCCGGTTGCCAGGATGATCGTGTCAGCGGCATTGGAGGAGGGTGTGGCGACAAGATAGGTGGCGTTCCCTTGATGCGCTTCGAGGTAGCT
>JBDTAI010000271.1:0-8566 GCA_039924685.1 Ktedonobacterales bacterium | reverse complement strand
GGGAACGAGGGGAGGTGAGGGGCGATGGGGACGATGGTGGGGGTGGGGGCATATCTGGATGTGGGTGGGTATCTGCGGGCGACGACGGGGCAGGAGACGGCGTCGCTGCTGGGGCTGAATACGACGCTGACGGCGGCTGCGAGCGTGGGGGCGAGTTCGCTGGTGGTGGCGGCATCGGTGGGGTGGGCGTCGGGGCTGGCGTGGTTGCTGGATGGGCCATACTCTGAACTGGTGACGGTAACGAGTGCTGCGGATGGGACGCATGTGACGCTGGCAGCAGGGACGCTGTTCGCGCATGGGGCGGGCGTTTCGGTGAGCCAGGCCGGATCGGCAGGGGCGCTGGCCGAGGTGATTCTGCGGGCGAGCGCGTGGATTGAGAATTATTGCCGCCAGGGGACGCCGAACGGGGATCGTTCGCTCTTTGCGGTGAATCGCATGGAACGCTGGGGTATGCCGGGGACGCGGGCATGGCTCGACCGTGATGCGGTGCTGACGGTGCGGCCAGGACACTTTCCAGTGCAGTCGGTGACGGCGTTGAGTGTTGATCTGGGACAAGGGCAGACGATTGGCTTCGATGTGTCGCAGGTGGAGGCTCCTGCATCGGGGCGGATCGTCGAGGTTCCGCTGGTGATGAGCAATCCGGTCAGCCTGGCGTCGCTGTCGCTGCTGACCTCAGAGGGTCTGTCGCGGTCGCGGCGGCAGTGGGTGGTGGTGACGTATACGGGCGGGCTAACGGTTGGCGCGGTTCCCTATGATGTGCAACAGGCGTGCGTGTGGGTGGTGAGCGAGCTGCTGGCGCAGCGGCGCAATCCATCGGGGGCGGCGGGTGTGAAGCTGGGCAAGTATGAGGTGCAGGCGCGGCCACGGGTGGACCCGCTGGCGGATTCGATTCTGCTGACGCAGGCGAAGGCGGCGCTGGAGGCATATCGGGTGGAGGGGATGTGAGGCCAGAGGATGATTTTGACGACAGTGCGGATTGAGAGGCCGGAGGGGACGGTGGTGGCGCGGGGGGTGGCTGTGCAGATCGAGGAGGAGGGTGGCCAGGAGCGGCTGAATGAGGATGAGGCGCGGCCCTATGACCTGTGCTGGCTGTATACGGCGCAGGGTATGCCGGTTGTTCCGTTACAGCGGCGCGATGTGGTCTTCGACGAGGTGAATCTCGATCCTGAGACGAGGCAGCTGGCGAAGTATCGCGTGGTGGGGCCGGTGGAGACGTTTGCGGGCGACCATCAGGAGGCGCTGTGCGAGCGCGTGGTGGGAGGGTAGCTGATATGCCGACACCACGGACGATTCCGGCAGGGGTGGCGCTGCCGGGGCAGCCGGATACGCTGGGGGCGCTGCGGGCGATGCAGTCGCTGATTGTGGGTGAGTGCCTGGTGAGTGGGGTGTCGCCGTTTGCGTCGCTTTCGTCGGCGGATGCGACACGCTATGGGGTGAGTCGGGCGGTGTTTGTGGGCAAGCCCAAAGACTTCAAGGATGGCTATGTGCCGCAGTGCGCGATCTGGATACCACCTGAGCAGGCGACAGGATCGGCGGCGCAGGGAGATACGCTGGCGCTGGAAGGATACATCGGGCGGGCGTCGGCGGAGTTCGAGGCGCTGGCTCAGGTGTTTGTGGATATGCGAACGGATTGGTACGCAGGCGAGCAGCAAATCTTGCAGATACGCGATGCGCTGTTGCCGGTGCTGCTGCATCACGAGCGGCTGGGTGGGACAGTCCCAACGGTGATCGCCAGCGAGGGAAGCGCTGGTCGTGGGTTGTGCTACGAGTCGGTGGCAGGCGTTGAGTATCGCTGCTTCGAGGCGCGCTGGTGGGTGCGGCAGCAGTGGACAATTAGCGGTGGGCGTGGAGTGTAGGTGTTGGGGTGTTGGGGTGCGTATGGCGGGGATGCGTATGGCGGGGATGCGTATGGCGGGGATGCGTATGGCGGGCGAGCGGGGTATCCACCAGGCGCCCCTACAACACAGGTGTTGGGCGGATAGGTTGGGGGTGAGGGGAGCATGGGGACGACGATTGTGCGGCTGGGATGGAGCGATCCCCGCACGGGAGCGTTTGGGGCGCATCCGCAATTGGGGGCTGTGCTCGATCTCAACGATGGCGTGACGTGTACGCTGGCGTCGCCGGGTGGGCTGGATATGCCGCCGCCGCCACGCACGCTGGCGCTGGCAGGCAACATTCGCGCGCAGGGGGAACGCGCCACAAGGGCGATCTATCGCGCCAACCGACAGGTGACGGCGCAGGTGATCCTGGGGCCAATGGCGAGCTACAGCGATCTGGTGGCGACAATTCGCGCGCTGCTGGCATGGTTGAACGCCCCACCCAGCATCCCCTTCGCGATCATGTACCAGCCTGCGGGGGCGAGCTTGCCGGTGTATCTGGATGTGGTCGGCGCGGCGCATGATATTCCGGTGGATGAGGGGCAGTGGCTGGCGCTGCAACTCGAACCCATCGAGCTTGTTTTCATCTGCCGACCGGGGTTGCGTGGGGATCGGCAGGTGTTGCAGAATCTGCTGCCGAATCCGGGCTTCGAGGCGCCGAGCGGGCCGGGGATGGTCGCCTTCAACGACACCTTCGCCACGCTCAACGCCTATGCGACCCAGGCGGGGAGCGCGCCAACGCAGAATCCGCCAGTGGGATACGCCGACATCGTATCGGGGGATGCGCCATTCGCCTGGTATCGGCTGGATGAGGCGAGTGGGACGGCGGTGTATGACGCGACAGGCCAGCTTGGCGCGGCGACGCTGGTGGGGAGTCCGACGCTGGGGGTGGCGGGCGCGATCAGTGGCGATAGCGACACGGCGATCACCTGCAATGGAACCAGCCAGTATGTCACGCTGCCAACCAGCGGGCCAGGTAGCGCTCTGCCAGTGGGAAATGCGGCATGGTCGCTGGAAGCATGGGTGAAGCTGACCGCCAATCCGGGCGCGGCGGCGGTGGTCGTCGGCTTTGGAACATGGGGAACGAACGGCGCCTGCGCGTATCTGGGCATAGATAGCGGTGGACATGCCTTCGCCAGTGTCTATGGCACGAACACGGCGCCTGGTAGCGTGTTGAGCTTGAACGCATGGCATCATCTGGTGGGGACATGGGATGGAACGACGTTGCGTTGCTATGTGGATGGAGCGCAGGTGGGGACAGCGGCGCCGACGGGTGTGAGCATCGGCGCGACGGGGGCGCGTATCGCTGCCAATCCGGCGTCAACGACGGGATCGTTCTTTGGTGGCGGCGTTGATGAGGTGGCGATCTATGCGGCGGCGCTCTCCGCCACGCGGGTGAGCGCGCACTCCACAGCGGGGCATAGCGGCGCGAGCGGCACGGTGGCCTCGGCGATGCAGCTTGGCGCGGGGACACGGGCAGCGTTTGGCAGTGCGGCGTGGGGCGCGATCAATACCTGGCGGCTGCGTTGGCGATGGTCTGCTGGCGCGACACTCAACGCCTATCTGCACTATACCGACGCTAACAACTATCTGCGCGCCTCGATCACGGCGAGCGCGCTCACGCTGACCCAGAGCATCGCGGGGACGGCGAATACGCTGGCGACGGCGACGCTGCATCTGACGCCGGGGGCATGGTACTGGCTGATGGCGACGCAGTTCCCCTCCGTGACGGGCGATCCTTCGGATATACAGGCGAATGTGTTGTATGACGCGGCGGGCGCCCCAGGCGGAACGATGGCGACGGCTGGCCCTGCTCCCACGGCGGATGCGCTGACGGCGCTGGTGGGCAGGTCGCAGCTCGAGGCGCTCGGCGCGGCGCTGGTATGTGGTGGCGCCTATAGCAATGTTCATATGGTGAGCCTGTTTGGGCCGGGCGGCTGGCTGATGCAGTCGTTTGGGACTGGCGTGGCGAGCGCGGCATGGGAACAGGCGGCGGCGAACACCTATGGTGGTGGGCCGGTGGCAAGCTATGGCGCCGGGCGGGTGGATGTCGCTCCGGCGGGGACACTCGACGCCTGCTGGCGACTGTATGCTGCGGGTCAGGGAGTGAACGTCTGGCAAACGGCGATTCCGGCGAGTGTTGGGCAAGCGCTGGCGCTCTCGGCATGGGTGAGAAGTAGCGGGCTGGCGAGCGAGACGCTGATCCGCTTCACCATCACCGAATATGACGCAAACGGCGCACAGAAGACGACCTCGACGCCGTTGGGATTGAGCGGCAATCAGGCAAGCTGGACGCAACTAACCTATACCTACACTGTGCAGACTGCGGCGACGGTCTATGTGGATGTGTGCCTGCGGGTGAGCGATACGGTGACGCCTGGGGCCAGCGCCAACGCGACGGTCTGGTGGGACAACGCGCAGGTGTGGAATCAGACGACGGTGGCCGCCGCAACGAACACTACACAGACGACGATGCCCTACTGTGAGGTGCGCTTCCCGCAGTCTCCGGCCCAGTTGGTGGTGAGCGGGCTACTGGGCGATCTGCCTGCGCCTGCGCATCTGGCGCTGGGGACGGCGCTGGCAAGCTGGCCGCTGGGCAGCATGGTGAATCTGGCGCTGGGGCGGCGGCCACGGGCGGATGCAAACGCGCAACTGGCGGCGACCGTCAACGGC
Source organism: Ktedonobacterales bacterium (assembly GCA_039924685.1). Lineage (GTDB taxonomy): Bacteria > Chloroflexota > Ktedonobacteria > Ktedonobacterales > JADMIN01 > JBDTAI01. The sequence goes on along the minus strand of JBDTAI010000271.1, from coordinate 4,016 downwards.
TGGTACGACGCCACACGTACACCGACCGCGACGGCGATCCTCGATGTGGGCAGTTACGGCGGCTGGTACATCTCGACGACGGTGATGAACGGCTGGAATCCACGCCCGTTCTCGCTGCGGCCCGCTGATGCGCCAGGGACCTATCACCTGATCGGGCGCTTTCTGACGCAACAGGCGCAGGCAAATGTAGGCGCCGTCTGGGCGCGGGCAACGGTAGAAGTGCAGCAGCAGCCGTATTTTGGCGCAGCGGGTGGCGTGGATGAACTGGGCTATTACTACGGGCCGTATGTCTATCCGATTGCGGCGAGCGCGCTGTGGACCATCGTTGACGCCGGGCAGGCGCAATTGCCGCCGTATACGCTGGGCGCGTTGAGTGATCCGACGCAGAACATCCTGACGCCGCATATCCAATGGAATGACCCGGCCCCCGGTGGCTCGGCGTGCCAGACGAACTGGCAACTCTTGCTGCCAGTGGATGGCTCGCTACTGGTGGGGCAGCTCGACAATCCGGCGAACGGGACGCTGGCGGTGACGAATAGCTGGCTGTGGGCCTACTTCGATGGGCTGGCGGTGAATCGCGCGGGTGTGGGTGATGCGCCTGCCTGGCAGTATAGCATCGAGGCGGGGTCGTTGCCCAATCCGGCGCGAGCGGCTGGCGGGCCGGGGACGCAGACGACGGGGGCGATCAGCATCAACAGCGGGGCCGATCCGTATCTGACGCTCGATCCGACGCTGGCGAGCAATAACACGACGGGCGGCGCGGGGGTGAACCAGTTTGCAGGCTATCTGGCGGATGGCAATGGCGCGGTGCTGCCGCTCTACGCGGAACTCCAGTATACGCCGCTGTATCTCTATCCGAGGTAGAGGGCCACTCTCGGCGCTCAGGCGCCGGAGTACGGCCGGATCGGCACTAAAGTTCCTTGCTAGCTGACCGTCGCTGCGCTTGGTGGTAGGTGGCGTGGTGGGTGGCGTGGTGGGTGAAGGAGGAGGCGTGTCATGGTACATACGAAGCCACCAGGTGGAGGTGGCAGTGGAGGTGGCAGTCATCGGCGGCATGGCGGTGGCAAGCCGAAGTCGCATAAACGGCGCAGTTCGCACAAGCGGCAGACGCATCCCAGGGTACATCATACACATCATACGCGGGCGCCAGCGGTTCCGGTGGCGCAACAGGCGCATGTAGGGCAGACATTGGGCGGCGAGGGTGGGCTGCCACGGCAGGGACATACGGGAAGCGGGCCGTCACCTGCGCTTGCGTTGGCGGCGCCGTTTGGGTCGGGCCTCTTCGATGCGCTGCTGGAGGTGGTGGGCGCGGAGCATCTGACGGTGCGCGGGATGTTCGAGGCGTGGCAGCGGGAGCAGGATCGCGCGTTCAATCGCTCGTGGCGGCGACCGGGTGGGCTGGCGCGTCCGGCGGGACTGTAAGGGCATGGTGGGACTGTAAGGGCATGGTGGGATATGTTGCATAGCGGGTTGTCTTTGTGGGCGTATACGGCGCCGACCAACGCCTATCCCTTGATCGTGCAGGAGTATGGCGAGCAGATCGAGGCGCTGGAGTTTACGACGGTCGCGCCCGGCGGCTTCGGCGATCTGGCCTGTGTGATCAAGCTGCCTGATGCGCGGCTGCCACGCCCGGAGCTAGCGCTCTTTGCGCGGGTGTGCCTACGCGGTGGGCTGTTTACGGCGTTCGGCGGCGAGTGGGCCGATCCGGCGCTGGTTTTGGATGGCGCGGCGGGCGAGTATCTGCTGCTCTCGGCGCTGGGTGGTGGCGTGGCGCTGCGCGACGATCCCGACGACGCGGCCTATAACACGGCGACCACGGCGCAGGCGATTCTCGCCAGCGAGTTTAGCAAACGCGCCGCCTGGCTGGCGCTCGATCAGGATCAGGCGGCGGTGCTGCCCACTGTGCCCGCGAACACGTTTACACCGATCTATGACGGCTATACAGTCGAGGAGATACTCCACGATCTGATGGGCGCGCTCGGCGACTATGTGTGGACGGTGTATGACCATCCGCAGCATCGTGATCCGGCGGGCTTCCCGACGTGGCGGCTGCTGGCGCATCAGCGCGACACCACCACGACAAGCTATCTGGCGCTGGGTGACGACATTGCGGAGTGGCGGGTGACGCCCTCGGCGCAGCGGGCCTACAACGTGGTGGAGGTGGCGTATGTGGACCCGGTGGCGGGTCCGGGTGTGGTGACGGTGAGCGATGCGCGGCTGAATGGCGACGGCTCGCAGGGTAATGCGCCCTTCCGGCGGCGCAAGCTGCGGCGCACTCTGGGGCGGCTGCCGCTGACGGGCACGCAGGCGACGACCATCGCCAACGCCTGGCTGGCGACCTATGCCAACCCTACCAACAAGGTCGAGATCACACTGCGGGCGCTGCGCGATCCCAATGGTGTCGAGCTACCACTCTACCAGGCGCGGGCCGACGCCAACCTCTATGTGCCGGAGCTTGCGCCGCGCGGGCAGCAGCTTTCCGCTGGGCCAACGCCGGGCGTCAATCAATTCTGGATCGCGGAGACACAGTACCGCGAGACGGCATCGGGCGATGTGCAGTTGAAGCTGCAACTGGATAACTACGCCGACCGGGCGACCTCGCTGGTGGCGCGTTTGCAGATCGCGGATGAGGCGCGGACGCGACAGCGTGGCGTCTATCGGGTGACGCAATCGCCGGGGGCGCAGCAGGTGGGCTACTGCTCGATTCGTTCGCCGAGTGTGAGCGCGGGCGGGCGCGTGGGTGTCGGCGTGAGCTTCGTACCGATTCTGGCGCAGACGCCAACCGGCCTGAGCTTTATGACGATCAGCAGCGCGAATGTGGCGAGCGGTCCGACGGTGACGGCTGGCACGCTGACGCCGTATGGCTGCGAGGTGACGGTGACGGCCACCGCCACGGGCGCGCTGCTGTGGACGGGGACGTACACGACGGTGGGGGCGTGAGGAGTTGTGTTTGAGGAGGAGGCATGCAGATGGTGAAATTGATGCAGCGGGCGCGGGCCTATACGACGCTGACGCCGGGGGAACGGGCGCTGTTGCGGCTGATCGAGGGGTTGCTGGCGACGGCGCTGGTGGCGGCGCTGCCGATGCTGGCGGATGCGCTGGCGCGACAGTCGGTGAACTGGGACAATGTGGGGCGCGCGGCGTTGGCGGCGGGCGCGACGGCGGCGCTGCTGGCCCTGAGCAAATACCTGAAGGCGCAGGGCGATCCGCCGCTGCCGGGGGCGTGAGGGGGCGGGCAACTTGCCCTTACAGCGCCTCGAACGCATCTGCACTGCTGTTTGCTTGACGCAGGATGCTAGGTAGCGTGCCGGTCGCCGCTTCGCGGTGATGCGGCACGATCACCGTATAGATGCCCTGGTCCGTCTGTTTCACCAATTTCACATGGCTGCCTTGCTGACTGACAACGGCAAAGCTAGCGGCTTCAGCTTGCGTTGCACTTCGCGGAAGGGCAGCGGCCTAAGCAACGTCCACCTCCAGCGAACGCATCTCTGGCGCGACGGTGGGTGTGGGTGGCTCGAAGAAGAGTTGTAGCGCCTCGCGCAGATTGGCTAATGCCTCGTCCTCGGTCTCGCCCTGGCTGGCGACATCCACCTCCAGACATTGCGCGATATACCAGTCGCCCGCGCGCCAAACACTCGCCGTAAACTGCCTTTTCATACACGCCTGCCCCCATTCTGCTGACTCATCTGCTCTCATTGTATACCATGATGCTCGCTTCCGATGGTGGCTTGAAGGAGCGAGTGTGCGCGTGTTACACTGGCAGGGCAGCCAGCCATTCTCGCAGATGTCTATTTCCGTTTCCCTGCCAATTGCTGCACGCTGTCCGTCGCGTTCGCCTGTCCTTCCCTTGCGCATCGGAGGCCGCCCCTATGTCCATGCCATCTACGCCTGATCCCGCGCCGCGTGTGCGCCATCCGTTCATCAGCCATGCCCATCTCGATAACGCCCTCTGCACGCCGTATAACACCGCGCTGACCGCGCAGGGAGTGGATACCTGGTATGACCTGAGCAACGCG
>JBDTAI010000270.1:0-3847 GCA_039924685.1 Ktedonobacterales bacterium | reverse complement strand
TAAGTATAGAAGCGACCCATGGCGCTGTGTCCAGTGCATGTCTATCCCAAATTGGATTCACATGTGGCGATGAACGGATATGTTCGGGCGCCAACCATCGGCGCCGCTTGTGCGGTATCATGTTCTGTGGTGGACTTGTCTTGACTGTGTCTCCAACAGCGCTTTTCAGAAGGATAAACTCATGCCACAGAAGTTTGACACCCGCAAGAAATATCTGCTGATCTCCGATGAGCGTCGTGCCATACTCAAGCCCGATGAGTTGTTGCGTGAGCTTGGTTTGCGCGCTGGCGACACCTTCGCCGATATTGGCAGTGGGCCGGGCTTTTTCACGCTGCCAGCCGCAGAGATCGTCGGTGAACAGGGCCATGTCTTCGCGGCGGACATCCAGGGCGAGATGCTGACCGCTGTGAAGAGTCGCGCCACCGAAGCGGGCCTCACCAATGTGCGTGTGGTGAAGACCAGTGAGACGGAGATTCCGTTACCGCCCGATTCATGCGATATGGCGTTCCTGGCCTTTGTGTTGCATGAGCTTGGCAGCCATGCGATCTTCCTGCATCGGGCAGCGCGCATCATCAAGCCCAATGGCAAGCTGGTGGTGATGGAGTGGGAGAAACATGAAACGGGGGTTGGGCCGCCCGTCGAAGATCGCATCACGCCCGATGAACTGGTGGCGGACGCCGAGGCGGCGGGCTTGCATGTCGAGGATCGCCGCCAACTCACTGACGATCAGTATCTGTTTATCTTTACGCGAACATAGGTGGCCCAGACACGGAGCGCACGTGGCGCGATGTTGAACCTGCCAAGCCTCACCACGCGCCCCACGAAACGCCGCAGGGGTGATCAGGGAGTGTCAGGCGGAGCGGTCGGCGGTGGCGGCGTTCTGCTCCTGTGCCGCGTCGTCTGGAACTGGCCGGCTGCTTGAGTTGCTGGCGTTGCTGGCGTTGTCGTCAGGGGTGGCGCTTTCCAGCAGGTGATCGATCTCCTGGCGCATCGCCTGCAAGCTGGGATAGGAGCGGTAGACGCTGGCGAAGCGGATATAGGCGATAGCGTCCAGCTTGCGCAGCCGCTCCATCAGCAGTTCGCCGATCACGCGCGCCTCCACCTCAGCCTTGCCCAGCTTGTAGAGTTCGTTCTCGATGTCCTCGACCAACGCCTCGAGCTGGCCGACGGCGATAGGGCGCTTCTGGCAGGCGTGGCGCAGACCTGTCTCCAGCTTCTTGCGGTCGAACGGCTCGCGTCGCCCATCGTGCTTGACCACCATCAGCTCTGGCAGCACCACACGCTCCACTGTGCTGAATCGCTGGAAGCAGTGTTCGCAGCGCCGACGACGCTGGATCACTCCACTGCTATCACGCGAGTCAATCACCCGCGATTCGCGGAATCCACAATAGGGACACTGCATGGTGTAATCGCCCCCTCTGGCCTCTGGTTGTATCGCTGATCGTATCGCTGACTGTATAGTTCTGTATAGTTCTGCCAGCCCGGCCCACCGCACGGCGCAGCGCAGATTACGATGTGCTATGCCAGGATGTGCTATCCAGTATAGCCAGTATAGCCAGTATAGCATAGGCGCCTTCACGGCGACCCATCCTGGAGTCGAGCAGGCCACACGGGGCAAACGTATCTACGCGACGAAGCGGACAGGAAGTACGCCACCTCTGTCTCAGCTTGCTGTGGGGCGTTTACTTGACGTAGGTGGTCCTCTGCGGTGGGGGAGTTCGCGCGGTCTGTGATATAATCAGAGGTGGCCTGTGGGGCGCTAAGGGTTGCGTCCGCTCCTTCGGAGCAGCTGCTTTGCGTGCCGACGTGACGGGCGCCCAGGTCTCCTATGGTCTCCTATGCAGAGGAACGAAGCAACACCATGTCCTACGATGTTACCCTGATTCCCGGTGATGGCACCGGGCCTGAAATTACCGAAGCGACCCGTCGCGTGCTTGAGGCGACGGGCATCGAGTTCCACTGGCACGTCAAACAGGCGGGACTGGCGGTGCTGGAAAAATATGGCACCGTCCTGCCTGAAGATGTGATCCAGTCGATCCGCGAAACGCATGTGGGCCTGAAAGGCCCGATCACCACACCTGTCGGCAAGGGGTTCCGCAGCGCGAATGTGGCGCTGCGCAAGAGCCTTGACCTCTACGCCAATCTGCGCCCCGCCCGCTCCTACAAGGGACTGCGCTCGCGCTATGAGAACGTGGACCTGATCATTGTCCGCGAGAACACCGAAGACCTCTATGCCGGCATCGAGTTCCAGCGCGGCTCGCCTGAGATGGACGAACTGCTGGAGTTCGTCCGCCGCACCACCGGCCAGAAGCTCTCGCACGACGCCGCGATCAGCCTGAAGTACATCTCCGTCCCTGCCAGCCGTCGCATTGCCAAGTTCGCCTTCGAGTATGCCCGCGCCAACGGACGCCGCAAGGTGACGGCGGTGCATAAGGCCAACATCATGAAGTTCTCCGACGGCCTCTTCCTGCAGGTCGCCCAGGAGGTCTCGAAGGAATACTCCGACATCCAGTTCGAGGACCGCATCGTAGACAACATGTGCATGCAACTTGTGCAGAAGCCTGAACAGTATGACGTGCTGGTGCTGCCCAACCTCTACGGCGACATCCTCTCGGACCTCTCGGCGGGCTTGATCGGCGGTCTGGGTGTGGCGCCCGGCGCGAACATTGGCGAGCAATACGCCGTTTTCGAGCCGGTGCATGGCAGCGCGCCCAAATACGCCGGGCAGAACAAGGTCAACCCAATGGCGATGATGTTCTCCGGCGCTTTGATGCTGCGCCACCTGGGTGAGCGCGGGGCCGCCGAACGCATGGAGCGCGCGATGTCGGCGGTGATCGCCGAGGGCAAGCACGTCACCTATGACCTCAAGCCGCGCCCTGATGATCCTTCCGCCGTTGGCACCTCACAGGTAGCCGACGCCGTGATCGCCAAGATGCACGAACTGGCATAAACAGCCGCTCCGGCTAGTGCTTTTGCCCCTGCTCTCAATCTGGATGGGAGTGGGGGCTTTTTGTGTATCGCGCCTCCCTGATCGTGTTTCTGCCGCGCATGGCACATCGTCATACTTGCCACGATCTTGCCGCGATATAGAGCATGATGTTACGCGGCGCCTCTCAGGCGCGTGTAAATGACAGCGGGTGATGGATGGCGCCGATTAAGTAGCCGCAGCAATACATTGAAGAGGGTGAACGCATGCGTATTTTGCACAACCGACGTATAGGGCGTAGACATTGGGCGGCGTTACTGGCGATGCTCATGTGCATGCTACTGGCCGGCTGCGGATCGGGTGGGCAGGTCAGCATACATGCCACGGCGACAACCGCGCCAACTGCTACGCCAACCGCAACCGCCACGGCGCTTGCTACAGCGGCCGCGACCCAACTGCCGAAGTCGTGCAATCAAGCATATGGGAACACTTTCACACAGGTGGGCGATCTGTATGTCGGCGTCTCGCTGACAAATGTGGACTATCCTTCCAGCAAGCTACCTGATGGCATACCGCTCAAGCCGTATACCATAGACACTACCAACCTCGGATTACCGCAGCAACCCCTGATCAATCCATCGCTCGACACTGGTTTTTTTGTATACGTCTGCAACGCCTCAAAAACGACCCCGCACACGATTGACGGCGTGGATGCGCGGATTGACGCCTTTACGCCCTACACCAGCGACCTCAATGCCTACCTGCCATGCAACGGGTGGTATACGAAGGGGCAGGTCTCGGGCGGGGGCTGTGGCGGCGGATTCACCGCAACCGAACTTTTCGCGGCGAAGTTTGCCCCAACGGCAGGCGCGGGAACCACAGTGACAGGTGCATTCGTGCGCGCAGGCACTGACCTCAACG
>JBDTAI010000269.1:0-2650 GCA_039924685.1 Ktedonobacterales bacterium | reverse complement strand
ATCCTGGTCCCAGTGAGTGCAATGCGGCCAGCGCCCCATGTCGCCGTGCCGGTTGCGCATCCTGCTGCTGTTCACCAGCCAGTGTCTCACCCGCCAGCGTCTCGCGCTCTTTCTGGCGCAACCCCTCTTCGGTGGGCAGCTTCTGCTCCATAACGTCAAGCAAATCGTCGTCATCGTCGAGACGCCTGCGTTGCTGTCCAGGCAACTCCTCTACGCCCACCGCATGCAGCGCGTCGAGTTCGGATTCGCTGGCGGCGATGGTCACTGTAGCGCCTTTGCCATCGGACGCCGCATTCGATGTGTCGCTTTGCTCGATGCGATTGACACGCTCGACAGGAACCTCGATGGCCTTCCTGAAGATCAGCCCCTTCTCGACGACCACCTGTTCAATCTCACCCCGAGCGTCGCGTGTCACCTCTTTGACCTTCGCCTGAGAGATGTCGTCATCGGCTCCGAGGTTGCCCTGCGTGGCGTCCACCAGCATACCTGGTTCGATCTGCTCGATCTGCTCCATCTGCTCGATCTGTTTTGGCATGGGTTCTGGCATGCGTTCTGGCATGCGTTCTGACATGCGTTCTGACATGCGTTGTGGCGTTGCATGCGTCTGGCGACGCCGCGTGCGGTGGGTCATCTGTTGGGGGTGGGCGATATGTCGCTCACGCCACTCGTCGCCACGCTGCGCTGCCAGGGTTTGTTCGTTGGTCAATGCCGTGCCGATCCATCCTGTCGCGCCTGTCTGCCACACTGTGTGCTTCGAGGCAATCCAACCTGTAGTCACAAGACAAATGTTGGTCTGACGTCTGCGCCTGCCTGTATGCAACTTGCATGCCACAAGTTTAAGAATACACAGCAGGGAGCCGCTGCCGACGCTCCCTGCTGTTTCGGTCGCGCGCTATCGCTGAATTATTGGTCGGTATAGTCTTGCTGGCTCATCTGTTGCTGATCGCTCTGATCCGGCTGGTCTGGCTGGGCGCGTCGGCGTTCAGCCGCATTCTGGGCGGCCAGCAATTCTTTCGCCGCTGCGAGATTGCTGGGTGGAACCTCGACAGTTCGCCCATCGGTCAGCCTGACGTGGGTGTTTTGCGGATCAGCGGGGGCGCCTTGCGGCGTTTCAATCACACGCCCTCCCGGATCGAGTGTGGGCCGCGTATCCTGATTCCCCATGTCGTCATCGGTCGACTGATCTGTTTGCCCCATCTGATTGCGCGCATCGTGTTGATCGTGTTGGTCTTGCGAATACATAGCATTCCTCCTTAGTGCTACACGACTGCTGATATGTGGCGCCACGCGCGGCGGCAACGGATCGCTAGCCGCACGCGGCACAATGACTCTATATTATTTACGCAAGTCCGGCGCCAGCCCACTCCGGCGGTGTGGGATATGACGACATATGCTATACTGTCCGGTAGGAAATACCTCCACTTCCGCTCTATAGGTTGACAAGCCTTGCGCCTTCCAGACGAACTGACCAACGCCAACGAAAGCGATATGGACGCATGCATGACATGACAGCCTATGAACAGGATGAGTCGCTCGAAGGGACGCTGAAGCGGGTCTTTGGCTACGACGAGTTTTTGCCGGGGCAGCGCGCAATCATCGAGCAGATCATTGCCGGGCGTGATGGTCTGGTATTGATGCCAACCGGAGGTGGCAAGTCGCTCACCTATCAGCTACCGGCGCTGCGTCTCACCGGCCTCACCATTGTGGTCTCGCCGCTGATCGCCCTGATGCGCGATCAGGTGGATCGTTTGCAGGCCAATGGTGTCGCGGCGACCTTCATCAATAGCTCGCTCGATCCGGTTGAGGCGGCGCGACGCGAGGCGGCGGCGCTGCGTGGCGAACTGCGGCTGCTCTATGTCGCGCCGGAGCGGCTGGTGAGTCCCGCGTTTCTGACGCTGCTGGACGAGACGCGCGAGCGGGTGGGTCTAGCGCTCTTCGCCGTGGATGAAGCGCACTGCGTCAGCGAGTGGGGACATGACTTCCGCCCGGAGTATCGCCAGCTCGACACGTTGCGCGCCCGCTACCCACAGACGCCGATGCTGGCATTGACGGCCACCGCTACCGAGCGCGTGCGGCGCGACATCCTCACCCAGTTGCGCCTGCGCGAGCCGTTCATCCACATCGCCAGCTTCAATCGTCCCAATCTCAGCTATGAGGTGCGCCCCAAAGACCGCGCCAGCTATGGCGAGTTGCTGGACCTGCTACGCGCCCAGCCCGACGCCTCCACTATCATCTACTGCCAGTCGCGCAAGGGCGTGGACGAGTTGTGCCAGCGTCTCTGCGATGATGGCGTGCAGGCGCTGCCCTATCATGCAGGTATGGAGAACGCCCAGCGCACCACCAACCAGGATCGGTTCATCCGCGACGACGTGACGACACTGGTAGCGACCATCGCGTTTGGTATGGGCATCGCCAAGCCCGATGTACGCGCCGTGATCCACTATGACCTGCCGCGCAGCCTCGAAGGTTACTATCAGGAGTCGGGCCGCGCCGGACGCGACGGCCTTCCCGCGCAGTGCATCCTGTTCTACTCCTATGGCGACCGGGCCAAGATCGAGTATATGATCCGCCAGAAAGACGACCCACAGGAGCAGCGTGTCGCCCGCCAGCAACTCGAGCAGGCGCTGGCTTACTGTGAGAGCGCACAATG
>JBDTAI010000268.1:0-3696 GCA_039924685.1 Ktedonobacterales bacterium | reverse complement strand
GGTCCGCCGGGCGCCTGGATGCGGATGCTGGTGCCGGCGTCGAGTAGCACGGGACTGGCAGGGTTGGTGGCGATCAACTGGAACTCGCGCACGCTCAGGCCCATCCCCGGCACGCGGATCAGGTCGCCTGCGACGGCGGCCAGCCCTTTGAGTGAGCGCGCCACATGGCGCAACTCCGGTTCGCCCAGCGCCGCCGGTCCAGCGACGGGAACGAGCGCTGCACTGATCGCGGCCTGCGTATCCACCCGCCGCAGATTGATCAGATCGCCCAGCGCAGCGCCCGCGTTCTGTCTCACCAATCCATCCATCTGGATGGCGCGGTCGTCACGGCGGATGGCGCTGGTGGCGGATGTGACACCACCAGTGTTGAGTTGCGCAGGATCATCGTTTGTGGGCCAGGGATAGATGCGCGCTACTGTCGCCCGATTGCCCTGTATCAGTACGACATCACCCGCCACGCACTCCAGTGCGGAGAGCGCAGAGGGACTGATATAGGCGGAGCCGCGCGGCAGGCCAACGCCCTCCGCGACGGTCAGTTGCAGTGTGGTATTGGTGGTGGTGGCCCGTATGGGCTGGTCTGTGGTACTCATCGCGCTGTATACGCGCCGCCGCGCCGGAATGTTGCAGGGTGAGGATGTTTTGGGATGAGGGGATGCGCCAGTCGCAGATGCGCAGCTAGCGCTTGACGCCGAGCCGAGTGCGTACATCGTCGAGGCTCAGCGTAGTGATATGCGCCATCAGCGGAAGAGGATAGACCTCTCCCTTACCAAGATGAGATGGATTGGAGCGGCCTACAATGTGATCACCTGGTCGGGCATATTGCCTGCCAGCGCGGCGTAGAGGTCGGGGAAACAGCCCACCTGCACTCCTTCGACAGCATCCTTCGGCGCATAGCCGCCCTCGGCTTTCGGCGTCGCCAGCCCGCGCTCGATGGCGCACTGGTCACAGAGCATCAGCAGGATGTTCTGTTCTTTGGCGACCTTCGCCAGCCGCTCGCCCAGCGGATCACCCTGACGCAACGCATAGGTGTTGTCGTCGAAGAAGAACATGCCGACCACCTCGACGCCGTGGCGCCCTTGCTCAAGCTGCGGCAGAATCATGCGGCCCAGCTTGTAGCTGACGTTGTGGCCGCTGGTGGCGAAGATGTACGCGACTTTCATGGTTTGTGGTTTCCTCACTGTTGCATGTGTGTTCGTTGATGGCAATCCGCCTGCCCAATTATCGCAGCTCACGCGGATACGGATCACCCCGCTCATTCACCCGCACGAACGGCGGCTCGACATCCAGCGAGGCAATCGCGCCGTAGCGATGCGGCCGCCTGAACGCATTGCCCCAACTTTCGCGCTGGCGATAGTCGCGGATCGCGTCGAGGTCGAATGTGGCGAGATAGACGCCTTCCGCTCCGCCCGCCTCGATCACCAGCGTATCGCGTGAGCCGTCGGCGTCGAAGGCGATGGGGTCGAAGGCGATAGAGTGGCCGTTCTGGCGCGGCGCGGCATAGTTGGTAAGCGCCACCGCCAGCATATCATCTATGGCGCGGGTATGTAGTTGCGCGATGCGATGTCGCTCGATCTCGCAAGCGTTGGGAATCAACACCAGTTCGGCGCCTTGAAGCATCAGCAGGCGTGAGCTTTCGGGGAACTCACGGTCGTAGCAGATCATCGCGCCGACCCGCACCAGCCCCTGCGCTGTATCGAGTTCCACTACAGGGAAACCGTCGCCCGGCGTCAGCGCCGCCTCCATCACATCGAAGTCGCAGGTATGAACCTTTGCGTAGGTCAACTTGATCCCGCCATGCCGGTCAATCAGCGCGACGCTGTTGCGCGGCGCTCCTGGCCACTGTTCCAGAAAGGTGACGGCAATCGCCATCTCGAGTTCGAGCGCCAACGCCTGAAAGTGCCGGACATACCTACTATCCTGGTTGATTGCCAGTGCCTGCCACTGTTCACGCGCCTCGCGCAGTTGCTCGAATGGGCTGACCTCGCCTTTCGCCCAGCGACCTTGCCCCCGCCAGAGATTGCTCGACTCCTCTGTCTCCTGCGAGTAGCCTGCGTAGCCGGTGTTCCACATCTCCGGGAAGAGCGCGATGTCGGCGCCCATCTGCCGCGCCTGCCGACAGAATACTTCGCCCTTCGCCAGATTCGCCGCCTGATCCATGCCATCCGGCCCACACGGCGTCATCTGCAACAGCGCCACCCGTAACATGCTCATGCGTATTACTCCTGTTACTCCTGCATATCCATCTAACCTGGCATTCCTATGGAACACTGTACGCCAGGAAAAAGGATAGACGCAAGGCTGGCCAGCCCGCGCAAGCCAGCGGGTAAACCCGCGCCTTGGGCCGTTGGCCACGACGTCCCCTGCGCGGGCTGGAGCGATCAGGTACGATAATTCAGGCAGCATCCGTATAGCTTGTGCAGAACATTGGCGCATGCTAGAATGCGGCGAGACAGGCGCCTGATGCGCCTTCATCCCGCCCCGCGCTGCGTCAACTGCAATTATCTCCGACAACATGCTTGCCTGCGTTCTTCATTGTCGCATCGGCGTGGCGCCCCACTGTTGGGAGGCTTCTGTGAGCAACGTTGCCCTGCCAGAGACAGGTGATCCGGGCCTCGAGGGTCAGCCTGCGCGCACGCCCACCACCAATGTCTCCGCCATCGCACCACGTCCAGGTTTCTATGCCTGGTACTTCTTCACCCTGATGTTCCTGATCAACTTTATCAACTACGCCGACCGCTGGGTCTTCAGCGCCCTCTCTGATGTCCTGAAGCAGCAGTTCAATTTCGACGACGCGCAGATTGGCTTTCTCGCCAGCGCCTTCCTCGTGGTGTATACACTGGTCGCCTTCCCGCTGGGTTACATTGCCGACCGCCTGAGCCGCAAGCTGATCGTTGCAGTGGGCGTGGCGCTGTGGAGCGTAGCAACCATGCTGACACCGCTGGCGGGCAACTTCGCGGTGATGACGGTGGTGCGTTCGCTGGTAGGCGTAGGCGAGGGCAGCTATTATCCCGCCGGAACGCCGATGCTCTCGGCATGGTTCCCGCCCAAACGTCGCGCGACAATTCTCTCGATCTGGGGTGTTGGCGCCGTGGTGGGCGCTGGGGTAGGCTTCCTGCTGGCGGGCGCACTTGCCGGTGGCGATTGGCGGCTAGCCTTCTATATCACTGGCATACCAGGGCTGCTGCTGGCCGCGCTTATGGTCTTTGCCCGCAACAAACTACGCAACGAGGCCGATCCAGTCGAAAAAGAGGCGAACACGGCTCGCTCATTCTGGACGAAAGTGCGTGAATATCTGCGCATCCCGACGCTGCGGGTGATCCTGGGAATGCACGCGCTGGGCTTCTTCGCGCTCACCTCGCTGACGACGTTCCTGACGATCTATCTGGGCGCTACCTATGGGCCGGAGTCGTCCTATGGCGCCGCGAGCATCAGCAAAGGGCTTGTAGCGTTGATCCCCGGCGTGCTGCTGCTCTTTGGTGGGTTGCTTGGTGGTCTTAGCGGCGGCTTCTGGGCCAATCTCGTCAGCCGCAGACGCTCCGGCGCGCGGGTATTGGTGAGTGGATTTGGCTTTCTGTATGCCATGCCGTTTGTGTTCATCACGCTGCTGGCGCCCTATATCCTGCATGCTATCCCTGCCTACGTGGCGCTCGCTCCCAAGACGCAGGTGAGCATCGGCCTGGCGATCTTCGCCATCTT
>JBDTAI010000267.1:0-9336 GCA_039924685.1 Ktedonobacterales bacterium | reverse complement strand
TTCACAATACGCTCACAGGGTGGGCAGGCGCTGTCACAGACATCTCACAGCGCCATCCGACAAGCAGCGGAGGAACACGCCGAAGCAATACTCGCTCATCTGGTTGACTGCTGGCGCGTCCGCTACGCTTGATGAGGTTGTTCGGTTTGGGCTGTCTCGTCTGGTTCGCCTGTGCCACCTGCTCCGTTGGTTACGCTGTCCATCGCATTCATCTGCTGCTCAGGCATGCTCATCATGCGCAACATCGCCCGACCACCCGTGCGCAGGAATCGCCAGGTCAGCACAGCGGCGATCAGCAGGAAGAGGATATTCAGTACGGTGGTGTAGTTCAGGCTCGGCGCCTCGGTGATCACCGAGACGTTGCGGTTGGTGGGGATGAGGCCCAGCGCGCCGAAGAGCGCCTCGACGAGGTAGCCCGCCAGCGCCATCGTCACATAGAACGTCGCCAGGATGTAGAGCGCGACGCGGCCACCGTAATACTTGCGGTAGATGTCGAGCACGGGCAGCACGATCAGATCGGCGAAGATGAACGAGACAACGCCGCCGAAGCTGATGCCGCCACGCCAGAGTACGGCAGCCAGCGGCACATTGCCCACCGAGCAGACGAAGCTGAGGATGGCGACCAGCGGCCCAACCAGCGGCCCCTCGATCTTCGCCAGCGTGGGATGGCTCGCCAGAAAGAACGCCTGCCAGAAGCTGTTGGGAACCCAGGCGGCCAGCGCGCCCGCAATCAGAAAACCGCCCAGCACATCAACCCAGACCGAGGCCCAGTCCATCACAAAGAGATGGCTGATGGCGGTGAAGCCGCGTCCGCTGAAGAGCTTCCGGAAGAACGATCCCGCGCCCTCGACGCTCATATCCATCGCTGCGTGGCCCTCCATGCGCCCGACCGCGTTGCGCTCGGCATGCTCTCTGGCCATCTGCCTGAGTTTTGGCGTGAGGGTGAAGCGGAAGATCAGCGCGATCAGAATCACCATCAGGATGCCGCCAGTGAACTCGGCGGCGGCGAAGGGCCAACCCAGCAGCACAATCAGGATGACGCCCAGTTCGATGACAAGATTGGTCGAGGCAAGTTCGAAGGCCATCGCGGCAGTGAAGCTGGCGCCTTTGCGAAAGAGCGAACGCGCCAGCGCCACAGCGGCATAGGAGCAGGAACTCGACGCCACGCCAAAGAGCGTCGCCAGTGTCAGACTGCGTGGTGAATCATCGCCAAGCAACTTCGCGAGTGCGCGATGTGAGACGAGCGCCTGCACAATGGCGGAGAGGCCGAAGCCTAGCACGAGCGGCCAGAGCACCTCCCAGAACATGAACGCCGCCGTCTTCAGCGCATCCCAGATTGCCAACACAACCTGCATCGTCTTCCTCCTCGTCCATACTAGCAGAGCGGGTGTTCGCCAGGCGCCCATACAATTTTTGCCATAACTGCTATCACCCACACCCCCTGGGAGGGGGTTATATGGAGATGATAGCACAGGCGTCAAGGGCGGCTACTGGTCATTTCGCCCTTCCCATGTATGGCGCCGGTGACCTGGATGTCAAGATCCCGAGAGAGGCGACGGATCCGTCCCTGATTCGGCTACCTGTTTCAGATAGCGGTTCCTGTGGACTGAGCATGAGTAACCGCTCGTGGCCCGGTTGTGCGAACAGGCATAGGGGAAACTGCTGCTACGTGACGCAGAGTACACCGTGATCAACGAGCAAGAGTGTGGAGGAGCGGCACACAGCGAGGCGCATGGCATGAGCGCCGCCAAGGGACGTATAGCACGCATAGGCGGCGCCAGCGCGCCAGTGGTGCTCGATGCCGCTGTGGATGGAGACCATCACCGCCGAAAAGGATGTCATACCAATGAGAAAGCAACACTTCGTCTGGCTCAGTATCGCGGCTATCGTCGCCTGGGTGATCGGGCTGATCCTTTCGTTCACCTCGGTGAGATGCACGCCCGGCGCGACCACCGGCACGGCGAGCTGCACGTCAGGTCCGGGCGGCTATATCGCCAATGTCTTGTATCTGATCGGCATCATCCTGACGGTCATCGTGTGGCTGGCGGGGATGATACGCACGGCGCGGCAGGGGCGCTGGGGGTGGTTCGCGCTGATCTTCCTCTTCACGCCGATCACCACGCTGATCTATAGTCTGGTCGGCTATGATCAGTCGCGCGGCGCCCATCCAGCGCATATCGAGGGCGGTGCGCTCCCCGATCCGCTCCATCCCGTTCACCCCCTGATGTCCTGATGTCCTGATGTCCTGATCAGATGTACCAGTGATCCCTGGCTCCGTATATCCCTGAAGAAGCCAAAAAGCCATTTGCCGCGCGAAAACAGCGATTGGCATGTTGGCGTTGACGCGCGACATGCGACGCCGTATACTCACGACTAATGCGTAGTGGCAAGCGGTAGCAGGCGCGACGGGGGCAGGGACTTCATCAATGGGCGAGCAGACGAAGAACACATCGGCGACGCAACAGACGCGCAAACCGCAAGGGCAGAATACGGCGAAAACCGCCAGCACAAACAGGACGGCGACTCCAGCAGGAAACGCGACCACCGCAAAGACAAGCAGTGCGAAGTTGGCGCTGGCGCCGGGACAGAGGGCGCGCTCAGTGGCGCAGGCGAGCCAGGCGACGCGATCAGCCAATGCGGACGCCGCCCGCACGCAGCAGCGATCCACCCGGCACGAGCAGATCGAGCAGCGTCGTGAGGCACGCAAGCGCGAAGCAGAACGCCAGCGGCGCAATACGCTGATCGGGCGTGGCGTTCTGGGGGGCGCCGCCGTGCTGGTGGTGGCGCTGATCGTCTACGGTGTCGTCAACTACTACCAGAATCAGGCTCCCAGCAGCATCTCCGGCATCGTCACCTACTCCAATCTGGCGCGCACGCATGTGACCGGCACGGTGAAGTATCCGCAGAATCCACCGGTGGGTGGGCCGCACAACCCCGTCTGGCTCAACTGTGGCATCTATGATGCGCCGGTCGCCAACGAGAACGCCGTCCACTCGATGGAGCATGGCGCTGTCTGGATCACCTATCAACCCGACCTCTCCAGCAAAGATGTTGCCACGCTACGCAGTCTGGTCAGCGGACATATGTTTGTAATTCTCTCGCCGTATACTGCGGTTCCTGGGCAGCATGCTGGCCTGCCCGCGCCGGTGGTGGTCTCGGCGTGGGGTGTGCAACTGAAGGTGCAGAGCGCCAACGATCCACGCATCGCCCAGTTCATCAAGAAGTATGAGCAGGGGCCACAGACCCAGGAGCCGGGCGCGGCATGCAGCGGCGGCACAGGTAATCCGATCCAGTAGACTTCAGGCTGGGCCTCATCCCAACCCCGCCCTGCGGGAACGTCTGCTCGACGCGCACTTCTCGCGCTACCGCAGGCGTCTCCTGCCGGGAGAGGGGCTTTTTGTTAGCTATTCGAGTTGCGCACAGCTGGCTTTGTTAGCCGCCAGGACTGCGGTGGGCGCGGCGTACCGAAGTGGGGTTGGGGGTCTGGCAGCGGGGACAGCGATCCTGAATCGGCAGCAAGCTCAGACGACAGTTGCCGCACTCATGGGCGATGGAGTGGCGGCAACTCTGGCAATAGACCGCGTCGGGCGCGGTAAGCTGGCCGCAGGTCTGGCAGACGTGGAGCAGTGTCGGCGCTGGCCCCGCCGTCGCTCCTCGCCCCACAGAGCTGCCAGACGCGCCAGAGATCGGCGGTGGCCCTGCTGTTGGCATGCCCTGCACGTCGCTGCGATGGAACGGATCGTAGATGTCGGTTCCGGTTCCGGCGCCAGCAGGCCCCAAAGGTGGCGACATGCTCCCCAGGATCGAGGTATACGGGGCGCCGCTGATGTGATTGACGCCCCTGCCAGTCTCCCCACCAGTGTTCGCAGTTGCTCCCAGGCCATAGGCGCCGGATGGCGTGCCTGAATAGCCTGAAGGCGAGAAGGGTGGCAGCGGGGACATAGGCGCTGGTGGCGTAGGGGGGAGCATGCCCGCAGGCGCAAATGGCTCCTCGTCGTCGGCAAATGGCGAGCGCGGTGCGAGTGATTTGAGCGAGTGAGATGGCGCAGACGAGGCAGATGATGCAGATGATGCAGGTGAGGTATAGGGCGCCTGTTGTCGCTGTGACGCTGGGGGCGACTGAAACGACTGTGTCGCGGGTGGTGTATAGACCGACGCGCCGGAGTCGCTGCTGGACCAGGGATGCCCCTGCTGGTGTGGCGGCTGGCTTGCTGCTGGAGCAGGCGCTATGCCATCCTCGACGAAGCGCAGGCGAATCTCCGGCGCGAGCAGTACCAACTCGCCACTCACCAGTTTGTGGTCGCCGCTGAGGCGCTGGCCGCTGGCATGCAACCCATTGGTGCTGTGCAGATCGTGAATCCACCAGGCGCCGTTGAGATAGCGCAACTCAGCGTGCTGGCGCGAAATCTGGGGGTAGGGCAGCGCAATGTCGTTGTAGGAGAGACGCCCTATGCTCAGGCGGTCGCGATCCAGCGTTACTCGCTTGCCGCCGTTCTGCGTTTCAATATCGAGATAGGCCATTGCGCCGCCCTCCCCTGGCTGCTCTCAGGCGCCAGGCCACCCGGTTCACCCCCACAGCATCCGTCCACGTCGCGCCGTTCGGCAGAGGCGCCGCGCCGACGAGGCTCAACCTACGCCCAGTATATCATTGCCGTATAGAGGGTTGGCGGAAGTACCACGCATCCCACCTGTTCGCCGTTTCAAGCAGCGCCACGCGCCCATGGGCGCCCATGTGCGCCCATGTGCGCCCATGGGCCACGATGTGCAACAATGATGCAGGTGGCACTACAGACGGCGGGCGAGCTATGATGCTGGGTAGCGCATACGATGGACGACGCGCACCATTGTCAGACATGCACAGGGTGCTCAGGTAGGGAGCGAGTGGCGCAGATGCGGCTGATGGACGATATTTTCCTGGTAGACGGTGTAACCTGTAATGTCTACATTCTTAGTGAGCCGGATGGCCTGACGCTGATTGATAGCGGCATGCCTGGCTCGGCGCGCAAGACGCTGGCGGCGATTCGGGCGCTGGGTCGCGAGCCACAGGAGGTGCGGCGTATCCTGCTCACCCACCAGCATGTGGACCACGTTGGCGGCGCGGCGGAGTTGGTGGAGGCGACCGGGGCGGAGGTCACTGCCCCACCGCTCGACGCGCCCGCCATTGAGGGGTTGACGCCGCGCGAACTGCCCAAAGCGCCGCTCAATCTCGTTTTTCGGCTGATGGTGTTGCGCAACCTCAAGCCCGTCGCGATCAATCGCTTGACGGCGGATGGCGAGACGCTGCCAGTTTTTGCCGCTGAGGGTGGGCTGCGTGTGGTGGCGACACCCGGCCACACGGCGGGCCATGTCTCGTTCTATCTGCCCGCGCGCAAGCTGCTCTTCGCTGGTGACGCCTATCGCCACAGCAAGGGAGACATTGCGCCGTCCCCCAACATCTTCAACTCAAATACGCCCCAGGCGTTGCGCTCGCTGGCCGCACTTTCAATGCTCGACATCGCGGTGAGCCTGCCGGGCCACGGCGCTCCCATTCTGCGTGGCGCCAGCGCCTTGCTGGCTGCCGCTGTCGAGAAGGTCGAGAAGGTCGAGAAGGTCGAGAAGGCGCAGACGAGCGCGCAGGCGTGAAACGCCTGTAGTTCACTTTGTTGACTTGAAAAGTCAACAATTGGCCGCGTATACTCTGTCGTAGATGGCTACTCGCCGTCAATCGCTGGCGGCGCAGGCATAGAGTCTACGACAGCAGCAGTGAGGAGCAGACACGCGATGGCTGAGATAGAGACACGTCCCGCCGACACGACGCAGACGGGCTATACGCATCCTGAGACGCTGGTGGATACCGCCTGGGTGGCGGCGCATCTGGATGATCCCAGCGTGCGGATTGTGGAGGCAGACGAAGACCCGCTGCTCTATGAAGTGGGACATATTCGCAACGCCGTCAAGCTGGACTGGCATACCGACGTGCAGGACCCAGTACGCCGCGACTTCGTGAACAAGGCAGCGTTCGAGGCGCTGATGCGCCGCTATGGCATCAGCAACGACACCACGGTGGTCTTTTACGGTGACAAGAACAACTGGTACGCGGCCTATAGCTTCTGGCTCTTCAAGCTCTTTGGCCACCAGGATGCGCGCATCATGAATGGTGGGCGCACCAAGTGGGAGGCCGAGGGCCGCGAGTACGTCCGCACGGCGCCGCAGTTCGCGCCGACCAAGTATAACGCGCAGGAAGCGAATCTGGACATCCGCGCCTTCCGTCGCCAGGTGGAGGACCAACTCGCCGCGCATCAGGGGGCGCTGGTGGATGTGCGTTCGCCCGATGAGTATAGCGGCAAGACGGTCCACATGGTGAATTATCCCCAGGAGGGCGCGCAGCGTGGCGGCCACATCCCCGGCGCGCAGAGCATCCCCTGGGGGACGGCGGCCAACGCCGACGGTACCTTCAAGTCGCTCAGCGAGTTGCAGCAGATCTATGGCTCGAAGGGCGTGACGCCCGACAAGCCGGTGATCGCCTACTGCCGCATCGGTGAGCGGTCGGCGCATACCTGGTTTGTGCTGACACAATTGCTCGGCTACCCAGACGTGCGCAACTACGACGGCTCGTGGACCGAGTGGGGCAACCTCGTCGGCGCGCCCATCGAGAAGGACGTGTGATTTCTCCTCTTGTCCCCACCCCTCCCCATACAGGAGGGGTGTTTCGTCAGTGGAAGCCAGGATGCAGACCGAGCACGGCCACCACCAGTTCCACGGCGATCAGCACGATCACCAGCACTTCGAGCCAGGTAGAGCGCGCCGTCTCGGCCTCGTCGTTGAGCAGGCCCGCCGTCTGGCGTAGCACACCCAGCGTCTCGGCGATGCCGTTGCGCCAGGTCTCCACCCGCAGCACGCCCAGCGCCGCCGTGTAGACGCGATTCCAGTAGACATCCTCGGTCACTTTCAGCGCGTTCTCCACACGGCTGCTGGAATCGGTGATGTCGGCGATCAGCGAGTGTATCTCGAAGAGGAAGCCGCGATTGGCGCCAAAGAGTATCCAGCGGGAGCGTCGTGTGCGCCCGATGCGTGGCGTGATGCGCGCCAGTTCGCGCTCCACCTCCGCGTCATACGAGCGGAACGCGAGCAGTTGCGCGTTGGCGAACTCCAGGAGCAGTGTGGTGTCGTCGCGCGCCGCTTTATCCGGCTCGATCACAATCGCCGCCGCCCAGGTCAGCAGGATCAGATCGTCTTCGTAGTAGCTGAGGGGTGTGGCGAGCGAGGCAAGCGACGCGCTCAGTGGTCGCTGTTCGCCCAGCGCCGCGCGCAGCAACGCCGGATGCCGCCCAAGCTGTGAGGCGGGAACGCCAGCCGCCATGCGCTCCACCACGAAGATTGTGTAGTCCTCGGTGCGCATCGTCTTGTTGGGCCGCTCGATGGCCGGGGCGAGGGTCGCGCGCAACAGATCAAGCCCACGCTCGAACGCCTCCATCACTGGCGCGGGATAGGTCTGTATGCCGCTCAGGCGGGCGATGGCCTGCTCCCAGGTCATCGCATCGTGCCAGACCACTACCAGCCGGAACGCCAGAATACCCAGGTCGTAGATGCGGGCGTAGAGCGCGCCCGTCACCGCCTCGCCACAGAGATCGAAGCTGACACTCCCCATGCTCAGTTCGAGCGGGAGTTGCGCGATGTCTATGCTGGCGCCGCGTGTCACCACCGGCTTCACCCGCTCGGTCGGCGTCGCCAGCAGCGTGCGCGCGCGCTCCACGTCTATGCTGTAGCTGACATCGTACAGCTGGTAGAGGTGCAGCGCGGCATGCAGAATGGCGGGCGGCGCGTCCGGTTGTGGTGTGGCGCCTGTCGCTGCGGTTGATGATGGCAGTTGGGATGATGACAACGATGATACTCCCTATAGGGGCGTTTATCTGGTTCACGCATAGTGTACACTATTGTATCGGCTTGGTGGAGGAGGAGGCGTCATGCTGTTTCTGTTTGACATAGATGGGACGCTGCTGCGCGGCATGCCGCCAGTTCACCATAAGGCGCTCATCGAGGCGGTCCGCATCATCTTTGGCGTGCAGGTGGAACGAGCGGATATAGGCCAGACGGCGGGCATGACCGACATCGCCATCACACGACGCATGCTGCTGGCGCAGGGGATCGCGCCCGACGCTATCACCGCAGAGCTACCTGCCTTCTTCGCCATCGCATCAGAGACCTACGCTCGGCTGGTTCCCGACGATCTGCGCCCGTACCGTACGCCGCATGCCGAGATGACGTTGGCGCTGCTGCGCGAACGAGGCGAGGCGCTGGGACTGGTGACAGGCAATCCGGAGCGCATCGCCTGGATCAAACTCGCTCACGCCGGTCTTGCGGAATATTTCCACTATCCACAGGAGGGCGCGGCCAGCGAGGATGAGCCAGATGGGCGCCCGATCCGCTGTGGCGCATTCGGCGACGAAGAGGAACTGAGAGATCGCTTACCGCCGCTGGCTGTGGAGCGCGCCCGCCGTCTCTTTGGCCGCAACTGGCTGCCGGATGAGGTGTATGTGGTAGGCGATACCCCCGCCGACATCGCCTGTGGCGCCGCGCATGGTCTGCGCACGGTCGCCGTCGCCACCGGATCGATCCACTCGCTCGACCAACTCCGCGCCTGCTCACCCACCTTCGCCTACGCCGATCTTAGTGGGCTGCACGAGTTGGTATGATGCCGCGCCGGCGTCTTCCGTGTAGCGGGCGCTTCTGGCATACTAGGTCGTTTCAGTCGTTGCGGGCAAATAGGAAGGATGCGCCAGCGCCACTGAAGAGCGAGAGAGCTTCTTCTGGCACGCCTGCTTCGCGCGCATACTGTTCCAGGTCGCGGCGCTCGACGCGCGCATTGGTGAAGCCAGCGGCGGTGGCCAGCGCATAGAACGCTGCATCGTCGTAGAACTGTATGCGTGAGGCGGCAGGTTCAGGAGCCGCTGGTGTGCCACGCAATTCAGGATCACTGCCCAGCGCGATGAACAGGGCGCCAGGCGCCAGGACACGGCGAATCTCGCGCAGAACGGCGAGAGGATCGGGTAGATGGGCAAGCACGCCAGTCATCACTGCGCGGGTAAAGGTTCCGTCGGTGAAAGGCAGATGCTCGGCGTCGGCCTGCTGGATGGTCAGGCGACTTTCGGCAATGGCGTCGCAGTTTTCTTCGCTGGCAAGGCGCACCATATCGAAGCTGTGGTCAATCGCCGCCGCGTGACAGCCACTCTTCAGCAACTCCTTCATCAGCGCGCCGCCACCACAGCCAACTTCGAGCAGATAGTCGGCGGGAGTCAGATCAATTTCCGCACAGATCACCCGGAAGTTGGGCCAATGATAGAGCGGGTCGCGGTAAAC
>JBDTAI010000266.1:0-3946 GCA_039924685.1 Ktedonobacterales bacterium | reverse complement strand
ACCGACGGTGGCACGTGGGTGGGGTTCGCGCGCAACGGGTTGGGCGCCACGACCTGCCACGCGCCATTGCGATACACGATCACGCCTGGTGGGCGCGAGCCGCCATCAGTTGGCGCGACTGTCGAATAGATCGCGCCATCGTCGCGCACTGCATCCATACCGCCCAGTGGGGAGCCATAGAAGCTGGCGCGATCACTGCATGGCGCGGCGGGCGAAAAGGCCAGCGGCTCACTCTCCGGCGCCAATCCCTGTGTTGTCCAGGTTGCGCCGCCATCATCCGAGCGCGCAAGAGCGCCGATGTCTGCGCCATGCAGCAGCAGCCGCACCGACCAGACGAAGATCGATCCAGGCTGCGTCGGAAGCAGGCAGGGCGCAATATCTGGACTGGGCAAGTGGATGGTCGAGAGCAGGTAGCGCCAGGTATCACCGCCATCATCCGAACGACAGATACCCTCAGATGCGCCCGCCGGAGTGGTTGGCGCTCCCAGGCAACCATTCTGAAGGGTGTAGAGCGTATCGGGGTGACGTGGATCAACCGCAAGCGGTGGCAGTGAACCAGTATCGCCCGCATACCAGCGCGTCCAGGTATGCAGGTCGCTGGTTCAGTAGGCGCCCATGTAGATGCGTCCAGCGGCAATCGTCTCAAAGGCGACGCTATTTGCGGCGGAATCTGGCGGCGCTGGGATGAGACGCCAGGAATCGCCCGCATCAGCGCTGAAGTAGACGCTATCGTGATCATCTACCAACGCGATGCCCGGCAAGCGTGGGATCGGGGTAGACCGCGCAACGGGCGGCAGGCGCTGGCAGTGCCAGTGGCTCCCATGTGCGTCCGCCATTTACGCTGCGATAGAGCAACGGCGCGCGCGGCGCCTCTTGCACAGAAGATAGGACCGGTTCGCCGTGTGTGCAGAGATAGAGTGTCTGCGGCTGGGCGGGCGACCACGCGAGGAAGGGGTTGGCTCCATTGCGTTGTGCGGCTGGGAGAGGGACCGACCATATACGCGACCAGCCGTTATTGGGATGTTCTGTTGTTGCGCTCGTTGGTGTGGAAAGTGATGTGACGCCCGACCGGGCCTGACCGAGCAGGCGTTGCGTCGTCAGACCACCGGATACCAGCAACACCAGCGCCAGCGCGGCGAGTACGACGACAAAGCCTCGGCGGAATGTATTACCTCGATTAGGATTTGCGGAATCCTGTGGTTGCGACATCGGCTGCATACGTCCGGAGACTCCTGTGTTTCAGTGGAATGGGCGTCCCATCTTCCAGTGAGATGGCCACTTCTACAGAAAACACGACGGAGCCGCCCAAAACGTATCAGCCAGCGCGTGCGAATGCGCTGAACAGTAGGGACTTCAGTCCCCTCCTCGTCCGTACTCCGGCGTTGAAAAGCCGAGAGTGGCCTCTACTTCGCGGGCAGATAGGCGTTGCTATAGACCTGCGTGGCGTCTACGGACCCGCTGAGTTGCCCTGACTTTTGCAGGAAGCTCGCCATCGCCTGCCAGGTGGACGGGTTGTTATAGCCCGGCTGTGTGACGTTGATCTGCCAGAGCGCTTGCGTCGCCTGCAACACGGCCATCTGTGTTGCTGCCTGGGTGGAATCGCCCAGACCCGGCACATACTGTTTGCTGATGTTGAAGGCGTCCTGTGGGTGGGCAATCGTATACGCCACGCCCTGCATCGTCGCCGCGATCAGCGCCCGCACCACGTCGGGATGTTGCGCCAGTTCGCTCTGTGTCACCGCTAGCCCGTTCGAGACCAGTGGCTGTGGATTGGGAATGGTGAAGGTGCGAATAGCAAATTTCGCCGCCTGGAACTGAAGCGCCTCGTTGTTAATGTAGCCCATCACGGCGTCTACCTTGTGCGTGAGCAGCGCCGAGACCTGCGTGTAGCCGACGGACTGAATATGCACCGACGATGGCGAGAGACCCGCGCTTTGCAGCAGCGCCAGCAGCCCGATATAGGTTGCGCCATAGAGGCCGGGGACGCCGATGGTATGCCCCTTCAGGTCCGCCACCGAGTGGATGCAGGAACTTGCCGGAACGATCAGCGTCACGGGATATTTCGTGAAGACGTTGGCGACATAGACCAGTGGCAGTCCCTTGCTGCGCGCCTGCATCGTCTCATCACCCCCAGCGAAGATCGCATCCTCGTGTCCGGTGGAGATCGAGGCAAACTCATCCTCACCCACGCCGTGATGGCGCAGCGTCACGTTCAGCCCGGCGGTCTGATAGAAACCCTTCGCCGCAGCAACATAGAACGGCGCAAACTGGATATTCGGCACATAGGTCAAGCCGAGCGTCACAGGTGTCGGCGCACTTGCTGTTGTGCTGGCCTTCGCTGCGTTGTGAGTGGTCGCCGAGAGTCCAGTGAGCGCGGCAAGCGCACCGGATGCGCCGACAACCGCATGGGATGAGCTGCTCGCGCTGCTCGATCCAGTAGATGGCGATCCGCAGGTGGTGTTTGTCTGTGTGGCAGGGCCGCACGCGGTCAGCAATAGTGGCACGGCGACGATCAGCGCGGAGAGCAGGCTGAGTCCGGCTGAGCGCGCGCTCAGCTGGCGGAAAGCGGTGTGTAGCAACGACATGGGGGTTATCGAGCCTCCAGAGTATCTATCTGCGTGGTTGATGTTGGTGGAGTTGGCGAGGTTGGGAAAGCAGGTCCATCGTCTTGGCTTATCAGCCGTGAGCGCAGGGTGAGCAGGCCAGTGAGCAGCGCCAACGCGAGCGCAATCAGCGCAGGGGATGCGAGTTCCAGCAGTCGCGCTAAGCCGTAGAGCAGCCCTGCCAGCAGAGCAAGCGCAAGCAGCGTGGCGAAGACCAGCGCCACATCGAAGTTGCCGCGCGCGATGTTGAGCAGCCCGCCCAGGCCGGTATCGCCGAGGACAAATTCGCCAACCACCGCGCCTGTGACGGAGAGCGTGACTGCAACGCGCAGGCCCGCCAGCACCGCGCGCAAGGCCAGTGGCGCCTCGATGCCCAGCAGCAATGCGCCCGCGCCTGCGCCATCCACCCGCGCCGCGTCGAGCAGTTCGTCATCCACCTGCTGCACGCCAAGCATAGTGTTGACCACCATCGGGAAGAAGACAATTAGCGCGCAGAGCGTGGCGATAGAAGTCAGACCGTAGCCCAGCCAGAGGACGATCAGCGGGGCCAGCGCCACAGCAGGCATTGCCTGGCTAGCCGCAAGATATGGTTCGAGCATCGCCGCAAGCCAGCGGCTCTTCGCCAGTGCGTAACCCAGCGGCAGAGCGACTACTGCGCCAATAGCAAAGCCAGAGAGCGCCTCGCCCAGCGTCGCCAGCGCATACGACAGGAGCAACCCATCGGTGAGCGACTGCCAGAATGAGCGCGCCACATCAGCGGGCGCAGGCAGCAGATAGGGCGACACTACACCGCTCTGTATGGTAAGCTGCCAGCCGATGAGCAATACTGCGCCCAGCAGTATTGGCAGCGTGATCCGCAGCGGCAGGCTGGCGTTTGCGCGGCCAATGCGTCGTTGCAGGTGTGGTGTCGGCGGTGCTGGCGGAGAAGTTGCGCCCGATGGCGCATTGAGTGACACAGGCGCTCGCGGCGCCTGAACTGCCGAAGGAGTTTGCGCGGTCTCCGTCGCATGTGGAGGAGACTCAAACTCGACAGCCATACGAACCACCTCTCTCGGAATCCCCGACGAGGGAGGCGTTCACCTGGCTGCCCGTAGGGTCTGTCTGGCCAGTGGAGGGAAGCCGCCCCGTCGAAGTGGACCGAACCTGGGGCGACACGCAGGCGAACACGCCAAAGGACACGACGAACACACTGCGGGCTCCCGAAGCTGAGGCAAACGCTCAGTCGGCAGGCGTACACAGCGGCCAGCCATTGGCGCTTCGACCTTCTCCCATCCGGACTTTACCGTCGGCTCCGGCTTCTCACCGGAATCTGCAACGCGCACAGGCGCCGCTCGCGGGCTTGG
>JBDTAI010000265.1:0-4919 GCA_039924685.1 Ktedonobacterales bacterium | reverse complement strand
TCGCCTGCCCCTTGGTCGCCAGCACTTTGGTGATCGCCGCCGTCAAGGTCGTCTTGCCGTGGTCAATATGCCCGATCGTCCCCACGTTCACATGCGGCTTGTTCCGCACAAACTTCTGCTTCGCCATGAGCTTGAAAGCTCCTCCTGAAAAAAACTGTACCAGGCTATTTCACGAGCGCGCCGATCCCGGCTGGTCCTTACACATCCGACAAGGAGAACGGAAAGGAGATGGCGCCAGACGCCAGCGGCGGACTCGCAGGTGGGTGGATGAGACGAGCGGTGTGAGGGTGGCTCGGAGTGAGCCAGACACAACAAACGCCCCACCGCTGTTGGTTGGCGTCTGCGCTTGCACACAAGCTACACGGGCAATGGGGGGCAACGCTGTTTGCCTGTGCTGCTGTGTGATGCGCCGGAAGCCATCCGTATCCACGGAGGGACCGCTGGAGCCCACGACGGGACTCGAACCCGTGACCTCAATCTTACCAAGATTGTGCGCTACCACTGCGCTACGTGGGCAAAGTATTTCTTTGTTAACGTCTGCTACGGCGCTATACACGCCGCGCGCCACTCATCGCCCAACGCTGCACTGGTGTTCACGCCGGGCAAAGTCACGCTATTCACCTTCTCACACTCACCACCGCCTGGCAGGTGAGGTTAGAAAGGTGGGTGGGCAGTGAAGGATTCGAACCTTCGAAGGCGTAAGCCAAGTGATTTACAGTCACTCCCCGTTGGCCGCTTGGGTAACTGCCCGTGAAATCCCGTGTCGCCATCATCTGCGTATCTCTGGACTTGCGTGCAACCCGGAGCCGCGTTCGGTGGCGATCACCGACAGTGATTATCGCTCTCACCACGCCGTTTGTCAAGATGATTTTTCAGACGGAGGCAGAGAAGCGAATTGGCGACCCACGATGACATAAGGGGAACAAACGGGCTGACAGCAGGCGCCGCGGGGAAAATATGTAAGCACTGGTTGACACATCTCCGGCGGCGATGCTATCCAACGCACGACACCGCATGCCTTGCGGCAAAGGCGCAACGCCACAACGATGCCAGGCACGGGTGGAAGAATGTAGCTACGGGCAACCATAGAAGCGCCGCGACACCGGCCATGTTGCTCGCGCAGCATGACTGGCGAATATTGCCATGTACAGGCGCGAAGGATAACCCATTTTCGCCCGGCAGGAAACGCCCGCCAGCGCCAGAAATTCGGCGTATACTTCATCGGGGAGAGACCGTAAGTGAGATGGGAAGCCAGCGTTGAACGAGAGCCAACACGACGATAACCACAATACCGACCATAGCGCCAACCTGCGCGAGAGCCTCGATGCCATCATCCACGACGAGATCGCGCGGCAGGGGCCGATTCCTTTTGCGCGCTTCATGGAACTGGCGCTGTATCATCCGACGCTCGGCTACTACAATGGCGGTGGCGCGGACCGTGAACCCATCGGCTGGGAGGGCGACTTCTTCACCAGCGGCGATCTGCATCCCTTGTGGGGCTGGGCGCTGGCGCGGCAACTGCACCAGATGTGGGAACTGCTGGGCAAACCTGGCCGATTCAGCGTTGTCGAACCGGGCGCCGGACGTGGACTGCTGGCGCCTGCCGTCTGGCGCTACGCCCTACAGAGCGCGCCCGACTGGGGCCGCGCGCTCCACTACTACCTGGTGGACCAGTCGCCGCCGGAGTCGCCGCTACGTGCCGCCCGCAGCCAGCGCCTCGCCCATAACCTCAGCCAACTCGATGTTCCCGACGGTCGCGTGCAGTGGACCACGCTCGACGCCTTCGCGCCGGATCATGCTGGCGGACGCGGCCCCATCACTGGCTGCATTGTCTCAAATGAACTGGTGGATGCGTTGCCGGTCCATCGCATTGAGAAGCAGGGCGGCGCGCTACGTGAAATCGCTGTCGCACTGGATGCGCACAGTGGGCGGCTGATCGAGACGCTGGGCGATCCATCCTCCGCTGCGGTAGCACGCTACCTTGACGAGTACCACATTCCCTGGCGCGCATACCCTGATGGCTGGCAGGCCGAGGTGTGCCTTGCGGCGCGGAACTGGATGCGCCAGGTAGCGCGCAGCCTTGCGCGCGGCTTGATCCTCACGGTTGACTACGGCGACACAGCGCGGCGACTCTATACCCGCGACCGCCGCCACGGCACGCTGATGGTCTACGCTCATCACCAGCTTGGCGAACGGCCACTGGCGCAGCCAGGGCGGCAAGACCTGACGGCGCATGTCAACTTCACGGCGCTGCTGGCGGCTGGACGCGCCGAGGGGCTGCGGCTGGCTGGCTACACCACCCAACGCGACCTGCTGGAACGGCTGGGCATACGCGCCGAAGCTGATGCGCTGGCTGCGCGGCTCTATCCCTATGCTGACAGTGAGCGTCAGACCAGCCGGGGCCAGCTCGACTATCTACGCCGATCAAGCCTGCGCACCGCCATCAACACCCTGCTCGATCCGCATGGCCTGGGGAACTTCAAGGCGCTGGCGCTGCATCGCAGCGTCCCTGGCGCCCGTTCTGCGCTTCAGGGATTCACCACGACATCATCCGCTTAACGTCTGCTGAAATGTGACGCAGGGAACACAGGCGCCTGCACCCGAGTGTGCGATTCCATCACGTGCTAGCGTATACTATGGCGTATACTACGGCGTATACTACAGGTGGAGATTGTAATGGAGTTGGCGGCGGCATACGACGGAATGACGCGCACATACGGCAGAGCAACTGGGACGACACGCGGGAGGCGACATGGTAGTGGAACTGATCGGGCAGACGCTGGGGCAATACCAGGTCGTCGAGATGATCGGCCAGGGCGGCATGGCGCGTGTCTATAAAGCCTATCAGTCTGCGCTTGATCGCTACGTCGCCATTAAAGCCATCTCTGCGCAGGGCGGCGACCAGGGGGCTGACCAGAACTTTCTGGCGCGCTTCACCACTGAGGCGCGGCTGATCGCCAAGCTCTCACATCCCAACATCGTCCCCGTCCATGACTTCGGCCAGGAGCAGGGCTGGGCCTTCATCGTCATGGAATACATCTCTGGCGGCACCGTGCGCGAACGACTGATCAAGGCCGAGATGGGCCATGTGCTGCTTGATCTTGCCTGGACGTTGCGCATCATCGAACAGGCTGCGCAGGCGCTCGACTTCGCCCATAGCAAGGGCGTGGTTCACCGCGACGTGAAGCCGGGCAATATGCTGCTGCGCGAGAACGATCAACTGCTGCTCTCGGACTTTGGCATCGCCACCATGCTCGAGGCGAGCATGGCCTTCTCGCGCACCGGCACAACCGTCGGCACACCGCAATATATGGCGCCGGAGCAGGGTCTGCCGAACGGCATAGTGGATGGCCGCACCGACATCTATGCGCTGGGCGTGGTGCTGTATCAATGCGTGACGGGTCGCCTGCCCTACACCGGCGATACTCCCATCGCCGTCATCATGAAACACATCCATGAGCCAACGCCGCGCCCGGCTGCTCTCGTGCAGAATCTGCCACCGCATGTGGAGCAGATCATCCTCAAGGCGATGGCGAAAGACCCACGCCAGCGCTATCAGCGCGCCGCCGAGATGGCCGCCGATCTGCGTGCCGCAAGCGCCGAGCTGGTGAGCCAGCGCCCTGCCGGACCCACTGTGCCACAGAACGGCGCCGGAGGAATGGCTGGCCCACTGACAGGCGCGCATCCCGTCGCTGCGCCGCGTGGCGCCCCCGGCGCCCCTGGGACATGCTTCCGCTGTGGCGCAGCCAACAATCCCGCCAACCGTTTCTGCACCACCTGTGGCTATGATCTCAGTGGCGCACGGGCGCAGGTTGACCGCTACCTCACACCGAGCGGGCGCCCATTGCGCTGCCGGATCACCTTCCACACGGGGCCACTGGCGGGCTACGCCTTCACACTACATCAGGATACGACGACGATTGGCCGCACGGTGGGCAATGACATCATCATCCCCGACGGCACAGTCTCGCGCAACCATGCCCGGCTGACGTTTATCAGCGGGCAATGGGTGATTGAGGATGCGCATAGCGCCAATGGGGTGTTCCTCAATCGCGGGCGCGTCACCCATCCCATGCCGCTGATGCACGGCGACGAACTGCGGCTGGGCGACGACATCGCTTCGTTCGAACTGGTGGGATAAGCCGCTAGGGTTGCGGCTCCAGCATCACCTGAGCCACATAGCACCAGAGCCAGTCCTCGCCCGGCTGGAAGGACCGCATGATGGGGTGGTTGGTCTCGTGGAAGTGTTGCGTGGCATGCTTGTTCTTGGATGAGTCGCAGCAGCCGACGTGGCCGCAGATCAGGCATTCACGCAGGTGAACCCACGAATCACCCATCTTCAGGCACTCTTCGCAACCGTTCGCGCTTGGCGTCACCTCACGAATCTGATCGAGGTGCGTGCAGGGAGTTGATGTTGCCGCGATTGTGTGTTTCCCTTCGTTGTCTGAACCACACGATGCAAAATGGGGCGTTCACTACTAACGCCCCGTACACATCATGGCGATTAGCGCGTCTGAGCCACTCCGCTCTCTAGGGGGCGCTTCTCGCCAGTTGGCTCGCGCGTCTCCCCCCACTCGCGAGGATCGCTGACGGTCTCGACATCCACATCATGGCGCTCCTCAAGCCAGCGTTCGGCGTCAATCGCCGCGCGGCAGCCCTCGCCCGCCGCCGTTACCGCCTGGCGGTAGCGATGGTCCGCCACGTCGCCTGCCACGAAGACGCCGGGGATGTTGGTCATGGTGTGAGCGTGCATGCGCAGATAGCCGATCTCGTCCATATCCAGCACACCCTTGAAGAGGTCGGTGTTGGGCTGGTGGCCGATGGCGATGAAGCAGCCCTGCACGGCCAGGTCGGTGGTGCCGCCTTCTTGCGTGCTGCGCAGGCGCACACCGTTGACACCGCGCTCGTCGCCAAGCACT
>JBDTAI010000264.1:0-13744 GCA_039924685.1 Ktedonobacterales bacterium | reverse complement strand
CGTGATGCCGATTGGCGCCTTCATGGCCCGCCCGCAGGTCTGGCAGAAGTTCATCGAGGACCCCTTCATCCACACGACGACGACCGGCGGCAATCCGCTGGCCTGCGCCGCCGCCATTGCCACCATCAACGTGATCCTCGAAGAAGACTTGCCACGCCAGGCCGCCGAGAAGGGCGATTACATGCTGGCCCAACTCAACACGCTGGCCGGGCGCTATGATGACATCTACGAGCGCATCACCGGCAAGGGCCTGTTGATCGGCCAGCACTTCCACGACGCGGAGGTAGGGTATCAAGTCTCAGCAGGCCTCTTCCGACGGGGTGTGCTGATCTCTGGCACGCTCACAAACGCCAAGACAATTCGCATCGAGCCGCCGCTGATCATCGAATATGCCCATCTCGACGCGGTGCTCAACCGGCTGGAAGATACGCTCAACGAGGTGCGCAATTCCCCAGTGACCGGCGAGACGATTACTGTTCCTGCTGCCGCAACTCCCGCGCAGCCACAAACGAAAGTAGCGGCAAAGGCGGCGACAAAGGCGCGTATGAGCGCACGGTCGAAGCAGATGGCCAAAAGCGCCGCCGCAGCCATCAGCCCGGCGTCCGCAATCGCGGTGACGGGCGCGCCATCCGCCACAACCGCAGGCACAGCGGGCAGCGCCGATGCTGAAATGGCGCGTGTCGCCGAAGCGTAGACGATGATTCACTTCACCCCCTTCTCACATCCGGAAGGGGGTGTTTCTCTCTTATGGAGGCGTGTTGTGCATATTGTGGTGCTGGGAGGCGGTGGCGCGATGGGGCGCATCACCGCGCGGGCGCTGGCCGAAGACGACCGCGTGAGCCGGGTGACGGTGGCCGATCTGCGTCAGGAGGCAGCGGAACGTACCGTCGCATGGCTTGGCAAGGGACGCGAAAAGGCGCAGGCGGTCGCCTGTGATGTGCGTGATACGGCGGCGCTGGCGCACCTGACGCGGGGCGCGGGAGCGCTGCTCAACGCGACCGACTATCCCTTCAATCTGGATGTGATGCGCGCGGCGCTCGAAGCGCGTGTCTCATACGCCGATCTGGGCGGCTTGTTCCACATGACGCGCCGTCAGTATGAGTTGCACGATGCCTTCGCGGCGGCTGGCATCACTGCTGTGCTGGGTATCGGCAGCACGCCAGGGATCACCAACATCCTGGCGCGTGTCGCCGCCGACCGGCTTGATCGCGTCGAGCGGCTCGATGTGCGCATCGGCTCGGCTGATCTGCGCGCCAATGCCAGCGATGCGCCATTCGTTCCGCCCTACTCGATTCGCACGATCTTCGACGAATGCACGCTGGAGCCGATGGTCTATCGCAACGGACGCGCCAGTGCCGTCCCACCAATGAGCGGCCAGGAACCCATCGAGTTTCCCGCGCCGATTGGCAGGGCGACGGCGATGTATACGCTGCACTCGGAGGTGGCGCTGTTCCCCGTCTCGTTCCGTGAGCGTGGGCTGCGCCACGCCTCCTTCAAGATCGCCTTCCCGCCGGAGTTTCTGGCACAACTCAAGCTGCTGGTGGGTGTTGGTCTTGCGGACGGTGAGCCACTTGCTGTGCGTATGGCGGGCAGCCGCGAGGCCGCGCAGGTGGCGCCCCGCGAACTATTCGTCGCGCTGCTGATGCGACAGGCGCAGCAAGCATCTGGTCAGGCGTCAGGCGCCGCAGCCGAGCCGAATGACTGCGATGTGTTACGCGTGGTGGCGCAGGGGACGAAGGATGGCTCGCCTGTTACGCTGGTTGAAGATATGGTGGTGCGGCCCTACAAACCGTGGAAAGTAGGCGCGGGCGACCTGGATACTGGTGTGCCGCTGGCGATTGCGGGCATGCTGCTGGCCGGCGATGAAGCGCAGCGTATGCCGAAGGGTGTCCACGGCGCGGAGTTGGTCTTCGAGCCACACAGTTTCCTGCATGAACTGGCCCGCTACGAGATGCGCGCCACCGAGACCACCACCCGTGCGCTGTAGATGCGCCTTGCGCTCATTGATCCCCTGAGAAATACTGCCTGTGGAACTATCCCACAACACGTTTGTCTGCATACAGAGGTCAGCATGAGCGCAACGGACCGCCTATCCCCAGCCGAAATGTCGCCTGAAGGCGCCAATGCGTTTGGCGGCTTTGGCACACTCGTTGTCACCGCTATCCAGGCACGGTCCGATTGGGTGCTTTCGACGAATACAGCGCAATGGCACGAGCGGCTGGCCGAGCGTACCAGGTCGCGCATGGCCACACCGCTTGCGTTTCTTGAGTATCTCTCATCCATCAGCAGTTAGCGATAGGTGGTGGTAGTGAATGGTATAGTGAGGCCGATACTGTACCATTTGAGGCGCTGGCAGATTGAAGGTGATGAACATGATCGAGCGGTTGCATGCCACAATTGACGACCTGGAACGGTTCCCACCAGACATCCAGGAAGAGGCGGCAGCAGAACTTGAACGCTTCATCTCGCGGAAATCACCTGGGCAAGCTGCTGCGCCGGATGAGCGTGATGTACTCGACCTCATCGGCGCCTGGAGTGATATACCCTTCTGTCATGAAGATTGTTCGTACTAGCCTGCGTGCGTAGCGCAATACAGAAGGGCGTGTATCATGACCCGACCCATGTGGATCAATGGCGCATTCACCACTGGCGTCTCTGGCCGCGTGATTGACGTACTCGATCCGGCCAGCGAGGAGAAGATTGACGACGTACCCGCTGGAAACGCTGCGGATGTGACGGCGGCGGTGGATGCGGCCAATGCCGCCTTCCCCGAATGGCGACGCATGCCCGCTGGCGAGCGCGGCGAACTGTTGCACGAGGTAGCACGCAAGCTCACTGAACACACCGAGGCGCTGGCTGAACTGCTCACTCAGGAGGGTGGCAAGCCGCTGGTGGAGAACCGCGACGAGATGAATTGGTCTGCCGCCTGCTTCCGCTACTACGCCGAGATTGGGCGCACCTCGCGTGGGCGCGTGATCCCCTCGGTCGAGTCATCGCAGCTCAACCTTGTGTTAAAGGAACCGTACGGCGTCGTCGGCGCCATCGTCCCCTGGAACTACCCGATTCTGCTGATGGCGTGGAAGGTCGCGCCTGCGCTGGCGGCTGGCAACACTGTCGTGATCAAGCCCTCCGAGATGACACCGCTCTCCACACTGGCCTTCGCCGACATCTTTGATCATCTGCCTCCCGGCGTCGTCAACATCGTCAGCGGCTATGGGCGTGAGGCGGGCGAGGCGCTGGTGCTCGATCCGCGTGTGCGGGTGATCGCCTTCACCGGCAGCCTCGAGACGGGACGCCACATCGCGCGAGTGGCCGCCGACCAGATCAAGAAACTGCATCTGGAACTGGGTGGCAAAGACGCCTTCATCGTCGCGGAGGACGCCGATCTGGAGGTCGCCGTTCCCGGCGTGGCGTGGGCGGCGCTGCTCAATAGCGGGCAGGTTTGCACCTCAACTGAGCGTGTCTATGTGCAAGAGCATATCGCGCCGCAGTTCATCGAGCGCATCGCCGAATATGCGCGTGGTTTGCGGCTCGGCCCTGGCATGGACCCCAGCACCGATGTCGGCCCGATGGTCGGCGAGACCTATCGCGCCAAAGTGGAGGCGCAGGTTGAGGACGCCCGCGCGCATGGGGCGCGTATCCTCGTCGGCGGGCGACGGCCACCGGAGCGGCAACGCGGCTACTTCTATGAGCCAACCGTGCTGGTGGATGTAGACCACTCGATGCGCATCATGCGTGAAGAGACGTTTGGCCCGACAATTCCCATCATGACCTATCGCAGCTTCGATGAGGCGGTGCGGCTGGCGAACGACAGCCCCTTTGGCCTGGGGGCCAACCTGTACACCAACGACGCCCGCCGGGTCAAGCAGTTCTACGAAGAGGTGCAAGCAGGAACGCTGTGGGTGAACGATCCACTCACCGACAACGACGCTGGACCCTTCGGTGGCATGAAGATGAGTGGCATGGGCCGCGAACTGGGCGAGGAGGGGCTAGACGAGTTCCGCGAGACCAAGCACCTGCACTGGGACTTCGAGGGCGCCGCCAAGCCCTGGTGGTATCCCTATGGCGAGAAGTGACCTACACTGACGCGCATTGCGAAGCTGAAGGGCTGTGGACAGCGGGTGAGGATGAAATTATACAGCATGGCCAACGTGGGGTAGTTCACAAAGGCGCTGTGTTGGCGTATCATAGGGTCACTTTCACAAGATGGCGCGCTGGGCGTATCGGCGCTTGCGAGGAAACATCATCTTGTGACGTATATTCATCAACACAGCTATTCAACGCAGCAGTGACGAGCTGTGTCACACCGCGCTACGTCGGGGCGTCTGAAGCGGCCCCAGACCTTGTGGAACATCGTTCCCTTATTCGAGGAGCGGCGCCAGATGGCAAGTGTAAACGAGCGTAGCTCCATCGCAGCGGCCTCGGCGGCTGATGCGAGCGCCCTGATGATTGATGTGCGTGGCTTGAACAAGTGGTTTGGTGAGCGCCACATCCTCTGCGATATTGATTTTCCCGTGAAGCGTGGTGAGTGCGTCGCAGTGATCGGCCCCAGTGGCTCCGGCAAGACTACGCTCATCCGCTGCATCAACTATCTGGAGCCACCCACCAGCGGCAGCATCCGCATTGATGGCGACGAATTGCACGGCACGCTCTCCGCCCGCAAGCTGAGTGAGGTGCGCCGCGAACTGGGGATGATCTTCTACAACTTCAACCTCTTTCCCCATAAGAGCGTGATGGAAAATATCACGCTTGCGCCGATTCAGGTGCGCCATGAGCCGCGCCAGGAGGCCGAGGCGAACGCCCAGGCGCTGCTGGCGAAGGTGGGGCTTGCCGATAAGGGCGACGCCTATCCGGGGCAGCTCTCCGGTGGTCAGAAGCAGCGGGTGGCGATTGCCCGCGCGCTCGCGATGAACCCGAAGGCGCTGCTCTTTGACGAGCCAACCTCGGCGCTGGACCCCGAACTGGTGGGCGAGGTGCTCAAGGTGATACGCGAACTGGCCTATGAGGGACGCACAATGGTGGTGGTGACGCATGAGATGGGCTTTGCGCGCTCGGTGGCCGACCGTGTGGTCTTCATGGATCATGGCGTGATCGTCGAGCAGGGCGACCCCGACGAGGTGTTCACCCAGCCCAAGAGCGACCGGCTGCGCGCCTTCTTTGATCGCGTGCTGCACCCGATTTGATGGCGTTTGCGGCGCCACCCACTGGCTGATCGCATTGCGAC
Organism: Ktedonobacterales bacterium; assembly: GCA_039924685.1. Taxonomy (GTDB): domain Bacteria; phylum Chloroflexota; class Ktedonobacteria; order Ktedonobacterales; family JADMIN01; genus JBDTAI01. Next base: position 8,520 of record JBDTAI010000264.1, on the reverse strand, counting down.
AAACTGGTGTATAAACTACAGAGACCGCACGTATAGCCAACTGTCGGCTGTACCTGACTGTCGTAAACAAGAGGTGTACAAGAGGTGTACATAGGTCGAGAAAGGGTTCGGCTTCAACAGGTCGGCGCTTCACCGTTTCGGGTCGGATCGTTGGCTACTGGTCCGGGCAATTGCGTCTGAGGACGCTCAAGTGATTAGGAGACATGGCGAAGTGATGCACACATCCACCACATCTCGCGTCCCTGTGTTGCGGCGCTGGCGATGGCAGGCCGCGACATCCGCACTGCTGGCACTGGTTTTCGTCTTGAGCGCCTGTGGCACAGGCAACACATCCACTGGACATAGCGGCGGCGCGACCACTGGCTTTACGCACATCGGCAACGCTGGCCTCTCCCAGCCCGGCGTCCTCAAGTGGGGCGAAGACTCGACCGGCGGCATGCCCTACATCGCACCCAAAGACTCGAACAATCCGAATGCCGCGTACTATGGCTTCGAAGTTGACATCGCCAATGCGATAGCGAAGCAGATGGGCGTGCAGCAGCAGCCGACGCAGATCACCTGGTCCAACTGGCCACAGGGTTTGGCGAGCAATCAGTTCGACATGTTCATGAACGGCCTGGAAATCTCGTCAGATAACGCACAGTCGGCCACCTTCAGCATCCCGTACTATGTCTACACACAGTCCATCGTCGTGCTGAAGACTAACACCACCATCAACACCCTCAGCGATCTGGTGGGCAAGACGGTTGAGACCGGCACTGGCTACCATGCGCAAGACATTCTCAACCAGTGGAACTCGGACCACCCCACGCAGACGATCAAGATTGTCACCAGCGACAATCCGACGCCGTTTACCGACCTTCAGTCGCATCGTGTGGACGCCTTCTTTCTGGATACGCCTATCGCCGCGTGGTATGGCGCTCAGGACCCCAGCGGCCTCTACAAGATTGTCGGTGGCGACACCAATCCCGGCTACTATGCCATCGCCTTCAGCCGCTCGAACCCGAACACGCCCACGCTCAAGAAAGAGGTCAACGAGGCGATCACCAATATGTGGCTCGACGGCACACTCGCCAAGGTCTACAAGACAGGTGGCGCCTACAACACAGGCCCAAACAACCAGGCTGTCTTGCAGCAGTATGGTATGTGGACAGACTCCGAGAAGTGTATCGCTAACTTCATCCTGATCAACCCGACGCACGACGCGAGTTGCCCAGCTTTGCTGCCTGCAAGCCAGAAGTGATGCGCTACGCTCTACTGCGCAGCAGGCTTGTCTGACACCATTCTGACACAGTCAGAAAGCCGCTTCCGCAGCAGACACATACAAGGCGACAGGGCATCTCTTTCGTGGGTTGGCGGCGCCACTCCCGGCGCGGTCAGCCCACGAACAGTGATCAGGCGCCAGCCAAATCCTCCGGCATTCTGCATGTAGACCCCTGTGCATACCGTTGGGGTTGCAACGGTTGCAACGGTTGCAACCGTTGCAACCGAACCATCCGGGCAGTCCTCAATGCGACAGACGCTGAAGAGAGACGTAGTGGAGTGAGGTATGACATGGCTCAGGTCGACCCAGCAAGCGCGCCAGCAACCATGCAGCGGATACCTCCGCAACTGCGTTCGTTGGGCATCGTTGTGGCGCTGATCGTGATCTTTGGTGGACTCGGCTCGCTGCTTCTGGGCGCGCTCGATGTCACAGCGGAGGCGCAGCGCGAGGGGTTGCAGGTCATTCAGCAGACCAATCTCTTCAATCCGGCGCAACTCTTCCCGCATGTGGCGCACTTCATCGGCGAAACCATCGGCGTGCTGACGATCTACACCGATAAGTTTGGCACTCCCTATCGCATCTTCTTCTTGCAGGGCGTCGGGCTGACGATTGCCTTCTGCTTCATCTCGATGCCGCTGGCGCTGGTGATGGGGCTGATCCTGGCGTTGATGTCGCGCTCACCGTTTCGCTGGCTGCGCATTCCGGCGCGAGCCTTTGTCGAGTTCTTCCGCAACACGCCACTGCTTGTGCAGATGGTCGCCATCTATTCAGGACTGATCTTTCTGCCCAACTGGCTATTATTTGCGTATACCGCTGGTATCGCTACACTGGTGCTGAACTATGCCGCTTATGAATGCGAGAACATCCGCGCAGGCATTGAGGCGCTGGATCGTGGCCAGACCGAGGCAGCGCAGGTGTTGGGCCTGAGCTACTGGCAGACGCTACGCCAGATTGTCATTCCCCAGGCGATCCCAGTGCTGTTGCCGCCAGTGATCAACGATCTGATCTATATGTACAAAGACTCGTCTATTCTCAGCCTGATCACCATTACCGAGTTGACGGCGCAAACGAACGCTCTTACCCGCCTCTATCCTACACGGACGTGGCAATTCTTCGCCATCGGCGGCGCAATCTATCTGTTGCTCAGTATACCGTTCGGCAGGCTCGCTCGTGTCGTAGAGAATCGGCTCAAGTCTACGACATTCAGGCCAGGCGTTGACGTGACAACAACTGCGCTTATAATACTGTTCACCTCTGTTGTGCTTGGCTGGTTCTGCGGCCTGCTGGTAGATGGTCTATCTGTGGGCAATGCCGTTGGCGATCTCAGCCACCTGTTCTTCGCAATTGTGTTGTGTGTGCTGCTGATCGCCTCGATGACGCTGCTGCTTGGCGCCATCACCTATATCCCAGCGGAGGCATGGCGTGTGTTGCGCCGTGGGCGCACGCATCGTCCCGGTGGCGGCGTGCGCGGGACTGGTTCACCAGCGCCCGCTGAAGCGCCAATTGCGGCGCCACAGTAGCCAACCAGGAGGAGTTGAACAAGATGAATGGTGTTTTGCAGGCTCTCCTGACGGCTGTTCCTGCGCTGCTCGCTGGCGTAGAGGTGACGGTGGCGGCGGCGGCGCTTGGTATCGTGCTGGCAATGTGTCTGGCGATTCCCGCCGGACTTGGACGTATTTCGCGCTCAGGCATTATCCGCAGCGTCAGCACATTTTACGTTGAGGTGGTGCGTGGCACGCCATTGCTGCTGCAACTCTATATCTGGTTCTATGGCGTCAATATCCTGCTCGGTATTCTCTTTCACTTCAATATAGACCAGACGATCTACAACATGCTGACGGTGTTCAACTCGAACACAATCTTTCCGAAGCAGGGTATCAGCAGCTTCTTCTTTGGCGTGATCGGCCTGAGCGTCAACTATGGCGCCTATCTGGCCGAGGTGATCCGCGCGGGCGTGCTGGCGGTGGATAAGGGGCAGGGTGAGGCGGCGGCGACGCTGGGGATGAGCCGCTGGCAGACGATGCGCCTGATCGTGCTGCCACAGGCGCTGCGCATCATGGTTCCCCCGCTCACCAACAACTTCATTACGCTGGTGCAGGATACCGCGTTCCTTCAGGTGTTAGGCGTGGCGGACCTTTCGCTGGTCGCATTGACGGGCGCGCAGGTTACCTCGAGCGCCTCGATCCGCTGGGGTTTCTTCGGCGCGGAACTGGTGATCTACTTCATCATCTGCTATAGCATCGCGCTGATCGCCCGCCGCTTCGAGACCAACAACTCGCTTGGGATAGCGCCGCGCCGTTCGATCATGGGTGGCGCACTATCGCTTGCCCGTCGCCCACGCGCCGGGTAGGTCAGAGGGGCGCAGTCACGACTGCGGGTGCGCTTCGACGAGTGCCTGTGTATAGAGATCATAGGTGCGGCGGCTGAAGCAGACGAAGATTACGCGCTCGATGCTGGATCTCCCTGTGAGAAATCGCAGCGTCTCGGCCACGGCGATGTGGGTGGCGCGCTCCAGCGGAAAGCTGTAGATGCCGGTGCTGATGGCGGGGAAGGCGATGCTGGTGAGGGAGTGTTGCGCTGCCAGCGCCAGGCTGTTGCGGTAGCAGTTCGCCAGCGCCTCATCCTCGCCATGGGCGCCGCCATGCCAGACGGGGCCGACGGTGTGGATCACGGAGCGCGCGGGCAGCCGGTAGCCTTTGGTGATCTTCGCCTCGCCGGTGCGGCAGCCCCCCAGCAGGCGGCACTCGGCCACCAGTTCTGGCCCTGCCTTGCGGTGGATCGCGCCATCCACGCCACCGCCGCCGAGCAGGGAACTGTTGGCGGCATTGACGATGGCGTCTACGTTCAGCGTGGTGATGTCGCCCTCGATCACGGTGATGCGATCCCAGGCGGAATGGGCAGTTGGCGACGCGCTCATAAGGCCGGTTTCCTGACCCGTAAAGACCTGCGAAAACAGCCACATCGGCGCCGCCTCGCAGGACATGACACCCTTCAGGTGCAGGGAGCATATCAGCGAAGGCGTTCACCAATGTGGCGCGACAGCGCGCACATTTCTTCCCAAAGCTCGCGCCAGTTAATACCAGATCGAGCGGGGAAAATGGTTGGCCGTCAACAAGTAATTGCGTTCGTCAGACTCGATAAGCAGCTTGTGCATCAGCACAACATCCGCCTCTGGCAGCCCACCAGCCGCCGGTTGCAGACAGAGCCGCTCCATTACCTGGCCGCTCTCGACCACCAGCACCTGACCCGGCCCACGCGGCACCCGGTACGTGCGCCCATCAATGGAGGGGCTTGGCACGTCAAGGTAGCCGTTGTAGCAGAGGCCGCGATACTCGTGATCGGGGAGCATGTGGCGCAGCAGCGCCTCGGCGGTCCGTTCGGCGGGAACGGGCCACCAGGAGCGCGAACGGAACCAGGGCCAGAGACGCGCACGTAGCGCGGGACGGTCCAGCACCATGAGCACGACGCGCAGAACAGCGATCAGTGCTATCATGGTGACGACGAAATAAACGGCGGCAGGCAGCATATCCGTCGCCTCACTTCTTTATGCTGTAGCCAGTGAGTACGTTCAGCGGAAGGTTGTGGGAGCCGATCAGCCGCCAACCACGCGCGGGATCATCACGATCTCTTTGGCGTAGGGGTCGAACTTCTCGATGCGCTCCGCCGGGCGCCCTGGGGAGACCTTCACCGCCGTTGCGCCATGCGCCCGCTGCTCGGCGAAGATGCGCTCCGCCTCCTTGACAGCCGCCTGCGCCTCGGAGGAGACGTCCACTGCGGTCTGGTCCCACACTACACGATCATCGCCTTGATGCGAAAGGATTCGCAACACACCCATAACGCAATCCTCCTGAATAACTAGCCAGACGAAAGGCAGCCGACAACACAGATGTGACGGCCCAGACGTTTGATTGCGTCTGTGGTGAGCGTCTGGCGCTTACCGAGTGGGCGTTCTGGTCCCGCTGCGCCGGGGAGCCGAAGAGGCAGCCCAGTGGGTGGAGGGCCTGATAGTTTTGGTGATTCGACCGTCGCCCTGCTCAATCGGTGAATGTATGACGTCATCGTAACGTCGTTGTCACCGTCGGCAGGATCCATTCCGATGGTCTCGTCCTACGAGACCGCGAATTTGCAAATTGCGTACCAGTGCTTGTAGTATAGCCCGCGCTTTTGTCAAATGCAAACAGAGCATAGGGCAAGACAGGGCGCAAGTGCAGGTCATGCGCAAACCTGCCATTGCTGAAAAGCCGCTTCAGGTGGCACAATTTGCGATGTGGCGGCAGAGCGCCCACTTCATGAAAGGATGGAACACCGATGTTCTTTCGACTCGATGACGAGCAACAAGAGATACGCGATCTCGTGCGCAAATTCGCGCGCAACGAACTGGCGCCCAACGCCGAACGCTGGGATGACGAGCGCCACTTCCCGCGCGAACTGCTCAAACCACTTGCCGATCTTGGCCTGATGGGGCTGCTGGTGGCCGAGGAGTATGGCGGCGCGCAGTTGTCGCGTCTGCTGGGAGCGGTGATCTACGAAGAACTGGCGCAGAGCGATATGGCGACGGCCACCTGGCTCTCAGTTCACAACATGGTAGCCGGGCTGATTCAACGTTTTGGTAGTGAGGAACAGCGGGGCAAATGGCTACCCGGCATGACCAGCGGCGATCTGCTGGGCGCTTTTTCACTAAGTGAGGCGCATGCCGGCTCAGACGCCGCCAACATCCGCGCCAGCGCCCGCCGCGATGGGGACAACTATGTTGTCAACGGCTCCAAGTTCTGGGTATCAAGTGCAGGGCAGGCTGAGGTCTATACCGTGATGGTGCGCACCGACACCACCGCAGGCGCGCGTGGCATCACCACGCTGGTGATCGAGAAGGGAACGCCCGGCTTCAGCTTCGGCAAGATCGAGCGCAAGATGGGATTGCACTCCGATCCCACTGGCGAGTTGATCTTTGAGAACTGTCGTGTGCCAGTGGCGAATCGCCTCGGCGCAGAGGGTGAGGGCTTCAAGATCGCACTGTCGGCGCTGGATGGCGGACGGATCAATATCGGCGCATCATCGGTGGGACTGGCGCAGGCAGCGTTCGAGGTCGCCACACGCTATGCGCAGGAACGGCAGGCGTTCGGCAAGCCTATCGGCGCTTTCGAGGGCATCCAGTTTTTGCTGGCGGATATGGCGATGAAGATTCAGGCGTCGCGGTTGCTGGTCTATGAGGCGGCATGGAAGATGGACGAAGGCGAGCCGACCGCGATGAGCGCGGCGATTGCCAAGTGCTTTGCCACCGACACGGCGATGGCCGTCACCACCGACGCCGTGCAGACGCTAGGCGGTGCGGGATATGTGCGCGATTGGCCGGTTGAACGATATATGCGTGAGGCCAAAGTGGGCCAGATCGTCGAAGGGACCAATCAGATTCAGCGACTGGTGATCGCTCGCGCGCTGCTTGGTGAGATTGCAACGCTCTAGCGCCGGGGCGCGCTGCGCGAGACGCGAGACGCCAGATGTGTCACCCATCACAGCTACCGCATATGCAACGCCCTCTTCCATGCGCTATACTGCGTACGACGAGAATACATTCTAGCCCTCTGCGGAAGAGGTAGAATTATCCAGTGGGGATCGCGCGGCAAACTGTCGTGCGGGATGGAGTGGTGGCGAGATGGCAAGGTACATCAACAACTATAATGGCCCGCTCAATGGCGCCAGTGGCCCCGGCGCTCCGGGCGGAGCGCATGAACCCGACAATCATTCGGGCGCATTCGGTGTGCGCAATCAAAACACATTCACTGGAACCGGTGGAGGCAATGGCGTTGGCGCGGTAGGGAACGTCAGGGGGACCAACTGGGGCGCCGCACCCACCAGAGCCGCCGCGACCAGCATCATCCGCAATGAGAGCGAGGTCGAGCGACTGCAACGTCGCAGCCGTCAGCTCGAAGAACAATCCTACGCCTTGCTGATGGCGCTGGAGGGTGTCGCCAACACCTTGAGCGCGGAGGTGGACCTCCCACCGCTGCTGCGTCGCATCGCGCAGGTGGCCGTGCGCCTGACCGCCGCGCATGTTGGCGTTGTCTATCTGCTCGATCAGGAAGGCGGATTGCTGGTAGAAGCCGTCGAGACGGCGCAATCTGCCGCCGACAGCAATGTATTTGGTCCGCTCGAAGCCTCCGATCCAGCGAACTCAATGCTAGCAGAGAGCAATTCACCAAGCGCTGGGCGTATGCGTATCGTGCCGGGGCAAGGCATCGTCAGTTGGGTGGCGCAGTCGGGCGAACTGGCGCTGGTAAGCAGCCCGGAGAGTGATCCGCGTTTCGACGCCAATGCGGTCGCCACAGACGCCGCCGTGCTTGGCTTGCGCCCAGGCGGCATCATCGGCGCGCCGATCATCTTCAAGGGCGCTGTCACGGGTGTTCTGGAGGTGGCAAAAGCCGAAGACGCCGAAGTGTTCGACATGCGCAGCCTTGATCTCATGCGCACACTAGCCGCCCAGGCCGCTGTCGCCATCGCCAACGCCCGCCTCTATCGCCGCCTGCGCAGCGAACACGACCGCATCATCCAGACGCAGGAGGACGAACGCAAGCGGTTGGGCCATCAGCTACATGACGGCCCGGCGCAGATGCTGGCGCAGATCGTCATGACGCTGGAACTTGCCGAACGTCTGGCAATGAGCGAACGTGGAGAGCCGCAACTGGCCATTGCTGAGATGCGCAAGGCGCGCGAACTGGCGCTGGCGACCACCCGCGACATTCGTGCATTACTCTTCGACTTGCGCCCACTGGTGCTGGAGTCAGAGAGCGGTGGCTTGGTGGCGGCGCTGCGTCAGTCCCTCGAACGCTACGCCAATGGCAATGGGCCACAGATGCGGCTGGATGCGCATTACCCCGAACGTCTGCCGCACACAGTTGAACTCACCGTCTTTGCCATCGTGCAGGAGGCCGTCAACAACATCATCAAACACGCGCATGCGCAGAACTGTGTGATCGAAATCCGCGAAAGCCCTGCGCGGCTGCTGGCGACGATCCGCGACGACGGCGACGGCTTTGACACGGCGCAGATTCAGGTAGATTACGAGACACGCGGCAGTTGGGGCATGGTCAACATGCTCGAGCGGGCAGGATTGATCAACGGCGAACTCTCCATCGCCTCGCAGGTTGGCAAGGGAACCATCGTCACGCTCGATGTGCCACGCGAATAGTGGCGGCGCAAGAGGATCAGATGGGTACAGATGGGTACAGATGCGTTGACCAATTCGGCGGGCCTATGCTACA
>JBDTAI010000263.1:0-3514 GCA_039924685.1 Ktedonobacterales bacterium | reverse complement strand
CTGCTGGTCATGTTGTCCGTGCCGCCACGCTCGTGTAGCAGGTTGTGTACGGCTGCGCTGGCGCGGTGGCGTCTCGCCGTGTGAATGTGGGGCTATCTGCGACAGAATAACGCATAGAGGCGTTTCTCAAACCGTATCGTGAGCCGACATCCAGCGCACATGCGCCAAATTACTCACGGGATTGAGCCAAACCTGAATCGATGTTGGCGCCAGTTGTGCATGTTGGATAACCCTGGGTACTGATCACACGAACGCATCTGGAACTACCCGCAGGTGTCTCGCGTCAAAACTACGCGCACGCCAATCACATTATGCCAACCATAAACATGTCTGTCAAAGAAGGGAGGGATACGGATGTCGCAGGCGCCCAGAGACGACGCAGACCATCTACGCGCCACCGCCTCGTTCCCTTTCCCTGACAAGGACGGCGCTCGTAGTGATACGCCCGCCAGCGCTGAACGAAGCGACTTGGGTTGGTCAGCACTTCCACTGCCTGACGAGGCGCCTTCAAGCGGCTATTCGCCGTTTGCGATCACGATCCCGATCACCAGGCCGCGCCAGCTAGAGCGCGCCGCCACACGCAACCACTCCTCTCAATCCCGGCGAAAACGCGGGAGCAGTGGCCACAAGGCGCAGAAGATGGTGATGGTGGTGGCGCTCACGATTGGGGCGACAATCAGCTTTGTCTTTGGCCAGTCGCTTGCGCACCAGCCGATGCTATCCGTGGCGGCGACACACGCCCAGGGAGCAGTGGAGGCCAACCAGGCGCAGTCGCTCAATGGTTCGCTCGGGGCGCCTACGCCGGTCGTCAGCGCCGGTTCGACGAAACACACGGCGACACACGAGCCAACCGATACCGAAAATGATCACGATGCCGATGATGGAGCGCCGTCCACAGCGCCGCGAACACATCCTGTGGGAACGCCACCGCCACATCCTACACCCAGTCCGTCGCCTAGCCCATCGCCGACACCGATGCCACCAACGCCTGCGCCATCGCCGACACCGATGCCGCCGACACCCGCGCCGTCGCCCGTTCCCAATCAGGGACCAGGAGCCAGCCCAACGCCAGTTCCGACGCAATCACCGACGCCAGCGCCACCCCAGCAACCAGCACCTGCTACAACACCCGCAACGGCGCCTACCGCAGCGCCATCTGCCCCAGAGACTCCGACATCCACCGATAATGGGCAATCAGGTGGGGCAAATAGCGGCAACTGAGGCAAATAGCAGGGCCAATAGCGGCTTGGTGGCCTCTCAGCGTTCCCTGGTGAGGCGCTGCGCCGAGAGCGTCTGACCCTGCGTGGGGCCAGGGCTGGCGTCCACTTCGAGCATGACAGCATCCAGTTTCAGTGGCCCATCCTGCTCCGGTCCGGGAAAGCCTTTGTGTTCACCCGTCACCATGATGCGCAAAAAGCCTGCGCGGTCATAGCCGATGATGCCGTCACGCGCGCCCGTCATGCCCACATCGCTGATATATGCTGTGCCGCTGCCCGGCAGGATGCGCAGATCGGCGGTGGGAACATGAGTATGCGTCCCAAGAAACGCAGTTGCGCGTCCGGCGATGTGCCAGCCCATCGCCTGCTTCTCGCTGGTGGCCTCAGCCTGCATATCAACCAGGATGATGGCGGCGCCTTCAGCATGCAGTGCGGCAATCGCCTCATCGGCGGCGGCGTAGGGCGAGGTCACCTTTGGCCGCATAAAGAGGCTGCCCAGCAGGTTGACCACGCCCACCTTCGTCCCATTGGCAGTGGCAAACGTTCCCCAGCCGCGACCCTCCACAGGATCGGCGAAGTTGAGCGGGCGAATGATGCGCGGTTCGGCGTCAAGGAACGGGCGGATGTCGGGTTGATCGAAGGCATGGTCGCCCAGTGTGAGGAAGTCGGCGACGGCAAGTAGCTCCCGGGCGGTCTGCGGGGTGGCGCCAAAGCCATTGTCGGCGGAGTTCTCGCAGTTGACGATCACGGCGTCGAGCCGTAGTTCCTGGCGCAGTTCTGGAATGATCGCGCACGCGGCGTTCCGGCCCCCCCGGCCAATCACATCACCAACGAACAGCAACCTCAGCGGTTCATTCACGGTGTCGGGTACGGTATCGAGCACGCCAGCCATGATGTCCTCCTGAGCGTACGAGAAGAAGAGATCACACGACTTGTCACCCTTGTCATACCACAAAAAAAGTCCCTCTTCTGGCAGGAGAGGGACTGGGGTGAGGTCAATAGGGCGCCTAGATGGCGAAGGTGACGATCTTGCCACTGGCGGTGACGACGTAGAGGGTCTCCTGGCCGCCAACAGTGGATGTCTGCGCATACACAAAGCCGTCGCCAGCCTCTGAGCTATTCACCTTCTGCCAGGAGGATGCGCCGAGCTTCCAGGTGTAAAGCGTATCAGGGTTCGACTGGCTGCCGTTCGGAGTTCCCAGCGCCACAACCGAGCCATCGGCAAGTATGGCGAATGGTCCGAAAATGCTGGTGTTTGACGAGACGCCACGTACTGGGGCGGCGGCGAAGGATGCGCCTTCGTTGGCGCTCGCCAGCATAGCGTTGGGTGTTGCGTTGATAGTACCGCCTCCACTCAGCGCACTGTACGGGATGCCCCCTGCCCCTGTATTGGTTGAGCTGGCGCCTGCACTGAAGGCGCCGCTCGTAAATTGTGCGCGGGGCAGATCAATGTACAATGTCCCGTCGGCCGCCACCGACATGCCCGACTCCACAACGTTCGTGAACGTGTGTATCTGCGACCAGTTGGCGCCGCCATCTTTGCTACGCCAGAGAGAGATCGTCGGGGCGCCTGCGTTGCCACAGCCCTGGTCGACGATGGCATAGAGCGTCTGGCCACTTGGAGCCGCCGCGAAGTCGCACACACTCTGACCGCTGGAGGCGTTTATCGGCGGCTGGTTTACCTGCCGCCATGTCGCGCCGCCATCATCACTGCGCACAATGCCTGGCTGGCCACCACCCAGTGCGCCATCCTGTCCGCTGTACCCCGCCATCGCAAACAGGGCAGACCCCTGCGCCTGGAATGTGTAGGGTGGGGCGCTTACAAAGCCAAGTATCGTTCGCATCGTTGTCGTCGCCGCCAGCACACCCGCTACTGGCAGGTGAACCTTGCTCCAGGAGCCTCCGCCGCTGGCGCTGGTGTACTGCTCCGAGCAGGGACCATAGCCCGAGAGCTTCACGAGCGCACCCTGCTGCGCGCTGCTGGCGCTGTGCGGCTGGATGTTGCTGGCGGGCGCTGCGTCGGCGCCTGTTGGCAGGCAGCCCTGCCCATTACGCAGCCCATAGAGCGTGACGTAGATGCGCTGGGTATCGAGCGGGCTGACGGTCACGGTGATGCTCACCTGCGTGAGATCGGTGGTTGGCAGCGCCACTCCCGAATAGGTTTTGCCGCCATCGGACGAGCGTTGCAGCTTGCCATTGTTGACCACATAGACAATCTGCGGATTGCTCTGGACGATAATCGGCACGAAGGCAGGCGTCCCATCCGGATTTGTCGCCTGCGGCGAGGGCATCAAGGG